>JANYJF010000050.1 GCA_025361885.1 Coriobacteriia bacterium | reverse complement strand
CGTCCCATCATGAAGCTCACCTCGATGGACATCCATCACAAGGAATTCCGCCACTCCGTGCGCGGCTACAACCCCGATGAGGTCGACCAGTTCCTGGACGACGTCGCCGACGAGTTCGATCGGCTGTTCAAGGAGAACATCGACCTGTCCGAGCGCCTGGACGCCGCGGACGTGAAGGTGCGGTCGTACACGGACATGGAGAAGACGCTTCACAACACGATGCTCGCCGCGCAGCAGTCGGCCGAGGAGATACAGGCCAAGGCCCACGCGGAGGCCGACATGCTTCTCAGGGACGCGGAGATCAAGGCGAAGGAGCTCATCCAGGGCTCGCTCGCGGAGAAGCAGCGGACCCAGTCCGAGTTCATGCGCATCAAGGCCGCCGAGGACGAGTTCCGCAAGAGGTTCCGCGCCATGCTCGACGACTATGCCCGCAAGGTGAACGAGACCGCCGTCCCCGTGGACGCCGAGGTCGCGAGCCTCGTCGGCTTCACCGCCGAAGAGCGCGTGCCCGACACTCGTGCGCAGTCGGAGTACGGAGCGGTCACGGCGGCTCCCACTCCCGCGCCGGCCCCTGTCGTCTTAGCGGAGCCGGTGCCCGAGGCTGCGCTCCAGCCCACCTACGGCGAGGTCCTGGCCGCCACCGCTCCCGAGCGCCCGCGTGCTCACGTGCCCTCACGGCCGCCCGCGGACGGCACGCAGCCGCTGCCTCTCGATGCCGAGCCGCCCGCGTTCGTCACCTCGCTCACACTTGGCGAGACCGCCTCACCCGATCTTCCGGGCGAGCCCGAGTACGCCGAGCCGCCCGCGTTCGACGTGCCCGACTTCCATCGCATGGGCCAGCGGGACGACGATCTCGACATCGAGGAGATCGACTAGCGCAGGAGAGTGTGTCGACGTGCCGCTCAGGTTGACGGTCCGGGCGACCCCCAAGGCCGGCAGGAACGAGATCGCAGGGCGCCGCGCCGACGGCGCCCTTCTCGTGCGTGTGACCGCCGCGCCCGAGGACGGGAAGGCCAACGCCGCAGTGTGCGCGCTGGTGTCGAAAGCGTTGGGCGTCCCCAAGCGCGCCGTCCTCGTGGTGCGCGGGGAGACCTCTCGTGACAAGGTGCTCGAGATCGACGGGACTGACGAGGCCTCGGTCGACGCCTTGGGTCGCTAGAGACCGCAGCCCGTTTGACCCGCCCCATCCACCGCGATACCCTTACGAACATCGCGCCGGGCCCCGTGCCCGGGCGCTGTTCACATCGAACGACAAGGCTACGACGAGGACGAGCAGGCGGGGCAGGCCGCATCCGGCATGCCAGCGAAGCGGGGACAGTGGAAGCCCGCCGGAGGATCGCACCCCGCCGAACATCACCTCACCAGCCCCGGCCCGAAAGGCGCGCCACTCATGGCGCGACCGAGTAGGCTCCGGCGGGAGCCCCCGTTAGCGGGCAGCCAAGTGGCGCGCTGTTCCCGATCGACGGGCGGGCGCAAGCGGGGTGGTACCGCGGAGTGACGCATCGGCGCGCTTCGTCCCGGCAGACATGCAGCGGACGAGCGCGCTTTCGTTTGCCCGGGGTGACCGATAGGACCCGGGCCGCGTGGACGAAGAAGAGAGAGGACCGCGGGATGGCCGACAAGCCGGACTACAAGTCGACGATGAACCTACCGAAGACCGACTTCCCTATGAAGGCGAACCTCGCCATGCGGGAACCGGAGCGGCTGGCGTTCTGGGACGACCTCGACATCTACAGGCGCTCGCTCGAGGTGAACGCGGGTGGACCGACGTGGATCCTTCACGACGGCCCCCCGTATGCGAACGGCCACATCCACATGGGCACCGCATTCAACAAGGTGTTCAAGGACCTTGTCGTCAAGTACAAGACCATGCGCGGCTACGTCTCGCCGTACGTCCCGGGCTGGGACTGCCATGGTCAGCCGATCGAGCACCAGGTCGAGAAGAACCTCGGCCCCGAGCGTATGAAGACCATCTCGCGGGCCGAGCTGCGCGCGAAGTGCCGCGAGTGGGCCCTTGAGTTCGTGAAGATCCAGTGCGACGAGTTCAAGAGGCTGGGTGTGCGCGGCGACTTCGACGAGCCGTACCTGACCCTCGACCACGCCTACGAGGCGGGGAACGTGCGCATCTTCAAGGCCATGTACGACCGCGGCATGATCTACAAGGGCCGAAAGCCGATCCACTGGTGCATCCGCTGCCACACCGCGCTCGCCGAGGCGGAGATCGAGTACTCCGACGAGGTCTCCGACAGCATCTACGTCAAGTTCGAGTTCACGGACAAGCCTGCCGCGTGGTCTGAGGCTCAGGGACAGGTCGACATCGTGATCTGGACCACGACACCGTGGACGCTGCCGGCCAACGTTGCCGTCACGCTGGCGCCGGACGCCGAGTATGTCGGTGTTCGCGTGGCCGCGGACGTACTCGTGATGGCGGAGAAGCTGGTCGAGGAGGTAGCTGCGGCGGCGGGCTGGGAGCATTACGAGATCCTTCCGCCGCGCGTGAAGGGCTCAGAACTCGCGGGCCTGCGCTACAAGCATCCGGTCCACGAGGGGATGACCGGCGCGATCATCACCGGCGACCACGTAGAGCTCACGACCGGCTCGGGCGCGGTCCATACCGCGCCGGGTCACGGCGAAGACGACTATCTCGTGGGACTGAAGTTCGGGCTGCCGATGCCCATGCCGGTCCGTGACGACGGCACCTTCGACGCCGGCGGCGGTCCCTTCGAGGGGCTGAACGTGTGGAAGGCGAACCCGGTGATCATCGATTGGCTGCGCGAGCGCGGCAGCCTCGTGGCGGCGGGCAAGATCGACCACAGCTACCCTCACTGCTGGCGCTGCAAGCGGCCGGTCATCTTCCGCGCCACCGAGCAGTGGTTCGTGTCCATGGACACCGCGGCCGAAGGGGTCCGCCCGCTGCGCGACGGAGCGATGGACGCGATCTCCAAGGTCGAGTGGATCCCCGGCTGGTCGGTCAACCGCATCTCCTCGATGGTCGCCGACCGTCCCGACTGGTGCATCTCGCGCCAGCGCGCGTGGGGCGTGCCGATCCCGGTCTTCTCGTGCGTGAAGTGCGGGGAGACCGTGGCCACCGACGAGACGTTCGACGCTGTCATCAAGCTGTGGGAGGTCGAAGGCGCCGACTCGTGGTTCATCCGCAAGCCATCCGAGTATCTGCCCGTGGGCACCGCATGCCCGAGCTGCGGCGGCACGGAGCTCAAGCCCGAGGACGACATCCTCGACGTGTGGTGGGAGTCCGGGGTGTCGCACACCAGCGTGCTCGACGCGCGTCCGGGACTGAGGCGCCCCGCCGACATGTACCTCGAGGGTTCCGACCAACACCGCGGGTGGTTCCAGTCGGGCCTGCTCACCAGCGTGGGCGCCTACGACGAGCCGCCGTTCCGCTCCGTCCTGACGCACGGGTTCATCGTGGATGGTGACGGTCGTAAGATGTCGAAGTCGCTCGGCAACACCGTCTCGCCGATCGACGTGGTGGCCAAGTCGGGCGCGGACATCGTGCGTCTGTGGGCGTGCGCCGCGGACTACGGTCAGGACATCTCGGTCTCGGGAGAGATCCTGGATCGCACGAGCGAGGCGTACCGCCGCATCCGCAACACCTTCCGGTTCCTGCTCAGCAACCTGTACGACTGGGACCCATCGCGGGACGTCGCGTTCGAGGACATGGTGGAGCTCGACCAGTACGCGATGGTCACGCTCGCCGACCTGATCGAGCGCGTGACCAAGTCGTACGAGGAGTGGCGCTTCCATATGGTCTACCGGCACATCTACGACTACTGCGTGGTCGACCTGAGCTCGTTCTACCTCGATGTCATCAAGGACCGCCTGTACGCCGACGGCGCCACTTCGCTCGAGCGCAGGAGCGCCCAGACGGTACTGGCGGCGATGCTCGCCGCCATGGTGCGCCTCATCGCCCCTGTGCTGACCTTCACGTCAGAGGAGATCTGGCAGACCATGCCTCAGGAGCTGCGCGGCGGCATCGTCTCCGTTCAGCTCGCCGGCTGGCCCACGGTCGAGGTGCCGGCTGAGGCCGCCGACCGGCTTCGCGACGACTATCGGATCGTGCTCGAAGTCCGGGAGACGGTGACGAAGGCGCTCGAGGACGCGCGCGGCGCCGGGAGCATCGGCAAGAGCCAAGAGGCGAAGGTCGTGATCACCGCTCCTGGGTCTGTCGCGAAGGTCTTGGCGGCGCGGTCCGCGCTGGCCGACCTGTTCATCACCGGACAGGCCGAGGTCATCGCGGACAGCGATGCACTCAGGGTGGAAGTGTCGGCCGCCAGCGGCACCAAGTGCCCTCGGTGCTGGAACCTGCGGACCGACATCGGAAGCGACCCGAGCCACCCGGAGCTGTGCGGCAGATGCGCGGCCGTCGTAGCCGCGGTCTAGGCGCCCGGTGGTACAATCGGGATTGCGGAGACCCCTGGCGAATCGTCGGGGGTCCGCAGCATCCTGCGAATACCCAAGTCTCAAGAGACGTGGAGACCATAGCCATGAACGAGAAGGAAACGAGCGAGTTGAAAGCACGCCTCGAAGACGAGCGCGCGCGCCTCGCCCATGAGGTCGCCGACCTGGAGAGGGACGGCGCGACCAACCTCGCCGAAGCGAGCGGCGAGAACAACTATCGAGACCACATGGCGGACCAGGGCACGGCGACGTTCGGCAAAGAGCTGGACATGTCTTTGGGGGACAATGCCCGGGATCTGCTCGCACAGATCGATCGCGCGCTCGCGCGCATCGAGGCCGGCGAGTTCGGTGGGTGTGTGCGGTGCGGCGAGATGATCGGCATCGATCGGCTGCGCGCAGTTCCGGCAGCCGACCTGTGCATCTCGTGCAAAGAAGAGGAAGAAACCCGCTAGGTGACGCGCCGCCCGTACTCGGTCTTCGCGACCGTCCTCACGCTCACACTGATCATCGATCAGATCACCAAGGCCGCCATCCGCGCATGGATGGGGCCTGTCGGCACGTCCATCGCACTCGCGGGCAGCTGGCTGCGTCTGACGTACGTGCGCAATCCCGGAGCGGCCTTCGGGATGCTTCCAGAGCATCGCGGCGTGTTCATCGTCGTGTCCTTCCTGGTCATCCTGGGGATCGGCTTGTACGTGTTCAAGATGCGCCCGACCCGCAGCCTGGTCGTCGTCGCACTCGGACTCGTGTGCGGCGGCGCGGTCGGCAACCTCATCGACCGGCTGGCGTTCGGCATGGTCACCGACTTCATAGAGGTCCGGCATGTCCCCGTCTTCAACGCGGCCGATTCCGCGATCTCGGTGGGTGTCACGATGCTGGTCCTGTGGCTGCTGTTCAGCCCGTCCGATGGCGGAGAGCACGCGGATGCCATCACCCCGGATCACAGCGTGCCTATCGACCCAGTGCCCTCCGAGACCGGCGCCGGACAAGACGTCCGGGACGAGGCCTGAGCCGTGCAGCCCGTGCTGGTGTCGCTCGGACCGGTGAGCCTGTACTCGAAGGCTACGGTCGGCATGACATCCGAGGGAGGGGCAGCATGAGCGACATCGGTCTTCTGACGCATACGGTCCGCGGGGACGAGGTGGGCAGCCGCATCGACATCCTGCTCTCCGAGGTCGAGCTGGTGCCCAGCCGTGCGATCGCGCAGAAGCTCATCGAGAAGAACTGCGTCCGCGTCAACGGCTCGACCGTCACCAAGCGCCACAGGGTGCGCTCGGGCGATCACATCACAGTGGAGATCCCGCCGATGGAGCGCTCGGGTCTGGCCGTCGAGGCGATCCCACTCGACATACGCTTCGAGGACGACGACATGATCGTGCTTTCGAAGGCGGCCGGTATGGTGGTGCACCCTTCGCAGGGGCATTGGTCGGGCACTCTGGTCAACGCGCTGCTGGCACACAGCGACGATCTCGGCACTCTGGCGGGGGAGGAGCGGCCCGGCATCGTCCACCGTCTGGACAAGGACACCTCCGGCCTGATGCTGGTCGCGAAGTCCGACACCGCCCAAGCCGCCCTGTCGGAGATGATCAAACAGCGGCTCGTGGACAGGCGGTACCTTGCGCTCGTCCACGGTCCGATAGTGCCTGACGCCGGCCTGATCGATGCGCCGCTCGGGCGGCACCCCAAAGACCGGCAGCGGCAGGCCGTGACCGACGGGACGGGCTCGCGCCAGGCGGTCACCTCGTTCCGCGTGCTCGAGCGGTTCGAGGCGTCGCATCTGGACGACGGATACACGCTCATCGAATGCAAGCTCCAGACGGGGCGTACCCATCAGATACGTGTGCACGCCGCGTACATCAGGCATCCGGTGGTAGGCGACCAGCTCTATGGACGGAAGCGTCTGAGGGAGGACCTTGGCCTCATGCGGCAGTTCCTTCACTCGTACGCCATCGCATTCGAGCACCCGGTCACCTCCGAACACCTCGCCTTCACCGACCCGCTGCCGCCCGACTTGGCTGAAGCTGTTCAGAGGCTTGCGGATCGCAGCCGGGGGCGGACCGCGGCCGGAGACGAGGTCCTTACCGGGATCGGGCTGTGACAACGCGTGCCGCCACGTCCATCGGCAAGGAGCATCGGCACCGTGTGGTCTAATGGTGGCGAGCCTCGATCGGCTGGCTGGCCGGGGCATGTGGGCGACCGAAGTGGGTGGCTTAACCCCCGATGACAGCATCCGAGCCCCGCCTCCGGTATCCTCGCCGGATCCTGGTCGTCACCTCGACCGTGCTTGTCGTGCTTCTTGCGGCGCTGGCTGCGATGACCTCGGCCTACCGCGACTCCGTCATCGAGTCCGAGCGCCGCAACACAGCCCTCAGGCTGACTCCGTACTCGAGCGCCTTGAGCAGCGTTGTCTCGGCGCGGGTCGGTATCCTCGCCGGCCTGCATCAGTTCGTGGCCGTGGCGGTGCCGTCCGGGCCCACATCCCAAACGTTTCGCCCGTTTGCCGCTGGCCTGTATTCGGGCGCTCCGGGTGTGCGCGCGATCCAGGTCGTGCGGGGCGACGTCATCGAGCTGATACACCCCGTCGAGGGCAACGAGGCCGCCATCGGGATCTCGCTGTTGAAGGACAAGCGTGCCGCCGTGCGAGCGGACGTTCGCCGCACGATCGAGACCACGAGCGTCACGGTCGGCGGACCCTACAAGCTCGCACAAGGCGGCACCGGTGTGGTCCTTCGGCAGTCCGTGCGCGACAGCGCCGGCTACTGGGGCCTTGCGGCGGTGGTCATCGACCTGCCGACGATGCTGCATCAGGCGAGCCTCACGCAGGCCCCCGCGGACCTGCGCTACGCTCTACGCGACGCGAAGGGCGTGACGTTCGCCGGCGACGCGGCCGTGTTCGGCGCGTCGCCGGTCGTTCAGGACATCGCGCTGCCGGAGGGCTCATGGCAGCTCGCGGCGATCCCGTCGGCCGGTTGGGACGCGACCGCGCTCATGGCCACGGTCCTGTTCGGGGCCGTCGGCGTGGTCATCGTCGGCCTCGTCACCGCAGGGGTGCACGCGGCTGTCTCCCGCGAGGGAGTCCTGGCCGCGGATGTCCAGGCCAGGACCGAGGAGCTTCAGGCCGCCAACACGAGACTGACCGCGGACATCCGGCGCCGCAGAGAGGCCGAGAGCGCTCTCGAGGAGAGTGAGCAAAGGTACCGGACGCTGTTCGAGGCCACTCCCGTCGCCCTGTGGGAAGAGGATTTCTCCGCGGTCAAACGAGAGGTCGACACGCTTGCCGTCGCATGCGACGGGAGCCTGGCAGCACACCTCGATGAGCATCCGGACGAGATCTGGCGGCTGCTTGGACTGGTCCGCGTCATCGCGGTGAACCAAGCGACGGTGAGGCTCCACGGACTTGCAAGCGAGCACGAGGCCCTTCAGGGCTTCGCTCCCTACATCGCACCTGAATCGACGGGTGTCATCCGCGACGAACTGCTGGCCATCGCGCGGGGCGACTCCTCTTTCAGTCGTGAGTTCACGTCGCTGACGGAGTCGGGGGACCGGATGCACCTCGGAGTCACCGTCACGGTGGTTCCCGACTTCGAGGAGACGTACGAGAGGGTCATCGTCGCGTCCGTGGACCTGACGGAGCGCAAGCGGGCCGAGGATGAGCTCGCGCGGTACCGCGACCAACTCGAAGCGCTCGTAGAGGAGAGGACGGCCGAGCTCACGCTCACGAACGCCGAGTTGCGGGCCGCGACACGCGCCAAGGAAGACTTCTTCGCGTCGATGAGTCACGAGCTGCGGACGCCGCTCAATTCGATCATGGGCTTCAGTGGGGTCCTGCTGTCGGGGATGGCTGGAGATGTCAACGAAGAGCAGGCCGTGCAGCTCTCGATGGTTCGACGCTCGGGGCGCCATCTCCTCAACCTCGTCAACGATCTCCTGGACCTGACGCGCCTCGAAGCCACCGGCATGCCTCCCGAGGCGGTCGACTTCGAATTGGATGACGTCCTCGACATCGTCGCGAGGATGGTGACACCTCAGGCGATGGAGAAGGGTTTCGGGATCGAGGTCGCGACGCCGGTCGTAAAGACACCCATGCGGACCGACCGCGGGCAGCTGGAGCAGATCCTGCTGAACCTCGTCGGCAACGCGGTCAAGTTCTCGAACGACGGGCCCGTGCGGATCTC
>JANYJF010000045.1 GCA_025361885.1 Coriobacteriia bacterium | reverse complement strand
TGCACTCGTCCTGCAAAGCATCGAGTTCATCAACCACCGCGCGAAGCGAGACGGCGATCCCCATGTCATCCTCCGTGCCACGCCGAGTGCGTTGAACGTTGTGGCGCTTAACCCGCACACGCCTGACTTGCAGTCTACGAGACTTCCGGTGCCGGGTTGAAGCGCTTGTTAGGCCGGCAGCGCTATCGTGCGAGCGATAGGAGAATGTAGATCAGCGCGAGAGCAGCGACGTAGAAGATCGCGCCTGCACTGATGCTGTGGCCAAGCACTGCCCAGGCCCGTGTCCAGAAGTTGTCGCTGTGCAGCGCGCTCCCCCGAACCACGTGCTCGACAGATGCCAGCCGAGACTCGTGGTCATCAATTGCTGACGCCTGCTTCACTATCAGCTTGGCGGCCCGCTCTAGCCGGTCTTCCAGCTCAAGCACCCTCCGCTGTAGCGGTCCAACGGCAGGATCAGTGCTGGCGACGAACCTTGGCTGCCCACAGAGACCGCAGAACTGCGAGCCGAGTTCGAACGGGGTGCCACATTCCGAGCAAGCGGGCGCCCCTGAACCCGACGCCTCGGGGCTGGCAGCCTTCGACCCGGAGCGTGCCACGTATGGCTTGCGACACCACTGGCAGGCCTCAAGCCCAGCGGGGTTCTCCCTCCCGCAGTGGGGGCACCGCTCCTTTGGTTTCACCAGTCACTCCGGTTGTACTCGGCCTAACAGTGCTTATCCAGATCAATGTAAGAACGAAGCGCCTGCTGAATGCGTCCGTGTAAGACGATAGCACGCCATCTTGTGGGTCGCATTCTCAAACAGATATGCGAGTCCGTGTAATGGGGCCGGCCCAACTTGCGTATCACATCAGATCCAGCGGGCTCGTCACGCCGCGGCCGCCCTTGTTGAGCACATGGGTATAGATCATCGTCGTGTTGACGCTCTTGTGGCCCAGAAGCTCCTGGATGGTTCGAATGTCGTAGCCGGCCTCGAGCAGATGCGTTGCGAAGGAATGCCTGAACGTGTGGCACCCGACCCGCTTCGTCATCCCCGCCCGCAGGGCCGCCTCCCTGACGGCGCGTTGCAGTACCGTTTCGTCGAGATGATGCCGGCCTTGTTCATGCGTCTCGCCGTTGACCCAGCGGCTGCGTTGCGGGAAGACCCACTGCCACCGCCAGTCCGTCGCGGCACTGGGGTACTTGCGTCGCACTCCTTCGGACAACTGTACGCGGCCCCAGCCGTCGGCCAGGTCCCGCTGATGTGTGGTGCGGACCCGCACCAGGTGCTCGCGCAGCGGTTGCTTGAGCCCGTCGGGCAGCATGGTGACCCGGTCCTTGTTGCCCTTTCCGGCGAAGACGACGATCTCGCCGCCCGCGATATCGATGTCCTGCACCCTGAGGCACAGGCATTCGGACAGCCGCAGTCCTGACCCGTAGAGCAGCGACGCCATGAGCTTGGTGTCGCCACTCATCTGGTCCAAGACGGCCCGCGATTCCGCCCGCGTCATCACGATCGGGATGTGCTGCGACTTGCGCGCTCGCACCACGTCGCCAAGGTCGCCCAGCTCGACGCCGAATACGTAGCGGTACAGGAACAGCAGCGCCGACAGCGCCTGGTTCTGTGTCGAGGCGCTCACCTTCGCATCGACGGCCAAGTGGGTCAGGAACACGTTGATCTCGGCTTCGCCCATGTCTTTGGGATGGCGCATCTTGTGGAAGCGTATGAACCGCTTCACCCACAGCACGTAGGCCTGCTCGGTACGTCGGCTGTAGTGGCGGGAGCGAAGCGCCTCGATGACCTGATCGATGAGCCGGGGCGGACGCGGCGCGCTCGTCCGCGCTCCACCGGCTTGCGGACCGTCGTTGGCGGTCACTGTCGTACCTCCCTGCGTAGCGGCCGATAGGCGGCCATCGTGGCAGAAGGGTCTGACCCGAACCTGACCGCGATGCCGTCGGCGCGAGTTCGGATGCAGGCCGCTCGGTGTGGGCGGCGCAGTCCGGGCGATGTGGACGATGTGGGCGGCACCGGATCGGCCGGCGTGGTCTCAGTGGTGCGCCGGGCGGCTACGCCCCTGCGCGCAGCCCCTCGACCTCTTCGCTCGTCAGCTCCCGCACCTCGCCCGGTCGCAGGTCCCCCAGCTCGACGTTCCCGAACTTGGTCCTTCGCAAGAACATCACCGGGTGCCGCACCGCCGAGGCCATGCGCTTGACCTGCCGCTTTCGGCCCTCGCGGATCGTCAGTTCGATCGCCGCTCCCCGTCCCTGCCGCTTGAGCAAGCGTGCCTCCGCGGGCGCGGTCTTCCCGTCGTCCAGTTCCACACCTTCACGCAGTCGGCTCAGGTCCTCCTCGGTGGGGACACCGTCCACCTCCACGTAGTACGTCTTCGGGACGTGGTGGCGCGGGTGCAGAAGCTTCTGCGCCAGGTCCCCGTCGGTGGTCAGGAGCAGCAGGCCCTCGGTGTCGAAGTCCAGCCGGCCCACAGGGAACAGGCCCGGATAGCCCGGCGGCATCAACGACGCCACGGTCGGCCGGCCCTGGGGGTCACTCATCGTGGTCATCACGCCCGTCGGCTTGTTCAAGGCGAAGTAGACCGGACCACTGGCCAGCGACACGGTCGCGCCATCGACAGCCACCACGTCCACCAGGGGATCGACCTTGGCGCCGAGCTCGGTCACGACCTCGCCGTTCACGGTCACGCGGCCCGCGGTCATCAGATCCTCGCTGCCTCTACGCGACGCGACTCCCGCGCGTGCCAGGAACTTCTGCAGTCGCATCGGGACGATGCGCTCCTGAGCCTGCGATCCCGGCGTGCCGCCCCTGTCGTCAGTCAACGGTGGAGACCTCGTCCGAGTCCTCTTCGCTCAGCGTCGAGGGGCCCTCCATGGCGTTGAGACGCTCGCGGATGGCGGTCTCCGTGTCGGGGTCGGGAGCGAACTCCTCCAGCGGCGGCAGCTCGCCCAGGTCCTTGAGTCCGAACTTCTCCAGGAACGTGCGCGTGGTCCCGAACAGCGCGGCGTTGTTGGCGTTGCGGTCCCGCCCGACCTCGCGCACCAAACCCTTCTCCAGCAACGACGCGAGCACGCCTTCGGAGTTGACGCCACGCACGGCATTGACGCCCTGTCGCGCGACCGGCTGGTGGTACGCGACCACCGCAAGGGTCTCGAGCGCCGCCTGCGACAGCTTGCGGGTGTCCCAGGCGAGCACCATCTGCTCGATGGCGCCGTGGAACGCCGGATGCGAGAACAGCCGCCACCCGCCGGCAATCTCGCGCAGTTGGAACCCGCGCTCGTCGCGCACGTACTCGTCGCGAAGCGCCGTCAGCGTATCGGCGATCTCGGTCTCGCTCCGGTCGAGCAGCTTCGCCGCACGCGAGGGCGATACAGGCTCGTCGGTGACGAACAGGAGCGCCTCCAGGGCGCCGCGAAGCTCGCGGTCCTCACTCATCGTCCAGGTCCTCCTCGGACAGGAATACCACTTCTATGTCACCGAACAAGGCGGCCTGCGCCAAGCTCACCCGCCCGCGCTTGTAGAGCTCCAGTATCGCAAGGAACGTCACCACGATCTCCTCGGCCGTCGCATTTCCCGCGATGAGCTCGGCGAACGTCGCGCGACCCTGGCGCTTCACCGTCCGCGCCACCGACTCCATGTGCAAGTCGAGCGACAGGGGCATCGACGCCACATGCTCGGCCTGCAGCAGGAAGATCTCCCGCTTGTGCACGATGTCGGCGCAGATCACCGCCAATCCGCGCAGCGTCACGCCCTCCAGATAGTCAGGCATCAGCTTGAGGAACGGCTCCTCCAGGCCCGCTTCGCGCGGGTGCATGCGCGCTTCGGAGTCCATCCGCGCGCCCAGCTCGCCCGCCACGTTCTTGAACTGTTTGTAGGCCAGCAGGCGTGCGATGAGCAGGTCACGGGCCTCTTCGGGCGAGAGGTCCTCGAACTCCTCGTCGACGACCTGCTCCTCGCGGGGAAGCAGGCTCGCGGCCTTGAGCTCCAGGAGCGTCGCGGCCACAAGAAGGAAGTCGCTCGCGACGTCGAGGTCGAGCTCCTTCATCCGGTCGATGTGGTCGACGAACTCGTCAGCGATCGTGGCCAGGGAGATCTGGTTGATGTCGAGCTTCTGCCTGCCCACAAGGTGCAGCAACAAATCGAATGGACCTTCGAACACCTCTGTCCTGACCTTGTAGGCAGCCACTGGTGAGGCGCGCTATCCGGCGCTGTCGAGCTTCACGAGCCGGCGGCAGTTCTCGATGGTCTCGTCGATCACCGGCCGCGCTTTGGCGGCTCCGGCCTCCAGAACCTCCCATGCGTACCCGGGCCTGGCGGCCAGCAAGGTGCGCCGCGCCTGGAACTCGGCGAGGTATGCCACCAGGTCCTCGGCCAGCTTGCGTTTGTGCGCCACACAGCCGCATTCCGCCGAGCGGCAGCACCCGTCCCACCGCGCGATCTCCTCGTCCGATGAGATGAGCTTGTGGATCTGCTGCAGAGGACAGATGTCCGGATCGCCCGGGTCGGTCTTGAGCCTGCGGGCAGGATCGGTCAGCATGCTCATGACCTTGGTGCGGATCTCCTCGGGCGGGTCGGAGATGAAGATCGAGTTGCCGTACGACTTGGACATCTTGCGGCCGTCGGTGCCGGGCACGCGCGCGCCTTCCTTGGGGATGACCGCCGCCGGCTCGCGAAGGTACTCGCCATAGGTGTTGTTGAAACGCCGGACGATCTCGCGCGTGAGTTCGAGGTGCGGCGCCTGATCCTCGCCCACGGGGACGGCGTCGGCGAGCAGGATCGCGATGTCGGCGGCCATGAGCGTCGGATACAAGAAGAAGCCCACGTTGCCCAAGTCGCGATCCGTGATCTGCTCGCGCTGCTCCTTGTACGACGGGACACGCTCCAGCCAGGCCATCGGCGTGATCATGTCGAAGTACAGCGCCAACTCGGCGACCTGCGGGAATTCCGACTGACGGTAGATGGTGCACAGGTCCGGGTCCAGGCCCGCGGCGCACCAGTCGAGCACCATCTCCTCGGTGTAGGTGCGGATATCGCTCGGGTCCGCCCAGTGCGACGTGAGCGCGTGCCAGTCAGCGATGAAGTAGTACGCGTCGTAGGTCTGCTGCATCTCCAGCATGTTCTGGAGGTTGCCGAACCAGTGCCCGAGGTGGAGCTTGCCGGTCGGGCGGTAGCCGGTGAGGATGCGCTTGCGAGCGATCACGAGGGTCCTTCCGGGTGCGGGGGTGCTGCGTGCCGGGCCCGGCGAACGCGTCGCGGCCCGCATGCATTCTATCGCAGTGGCAGGGGGCGGGCGCTCACGTGCCCTCGCCTGTGCGGCGAAGCTAGCGGCTCGAGCGGTACTCGACGTCGTCGAGCCCTTCGAAGTGAGCGTCCTGGGTCCAAAGGACCGCTCCGTCCATTCGGGCGGTCGCCAGAATGACGGCATCGGCCATGGCAAGTCCGCTGTCGCGCGAGACCCTGGCCGCATCTATCGCCAGTGTCGCGGTCAGATCGACCACGCGTCCCTGAAGCATCACAGCCATCGCGTCGAGGGCAGCCGTCTCGCCCGCCACGTTCGAGGTCTTCTTGAAGACCTCGTAGAGCGTCAGCGATGGAACAACGAGATCCTCGGGCGCCTCGATGACCGACGCGAAGGCAGCGGCGTTCGGTCCATCTGAGAAGTACTCCAGCCACGCCGAAGAGTCGACCGCGTTCACAGCCGGTCCTCTTCCTCGCGGACGCCGCTCATGTCCATGCCGCGAAGCATCCCGCGAAGCTCCTTCGCCGGCCTGATGGGCAAGATCTCGATGCGCCCCTGGTAGCCCAAGACATGGGCCTTCTGCCCCGGAACCAGTCCGAACTGCTCCCTGATCGTCTTCGGGATGACCACTTGATACTTTGGGGAGATCGTCACTGTCTCCATCGATACCTCCTTCGTCATACGCAAAGTGTATCGATGGCGCCTGTGGCGCGCAAGGAGCGCGCTGACCCGCCGTCGGCTCAGATACGAAGACCGGTGATGACGCTGAACAGCGGGTACGCGGTGACGTTCAGATAGCCGGAGAGCACGCCGGGCAGGAAGTAGAGCACGCCGAACAGGACGATGAAGCCGTACCGCTCCATCTGATCGTAGATGCGGAGAGCCCGCTGCGGCAGGAAGTACTGCACCACGCGCGAACCGTCGAGCGGCGGCAGCGGGATGAGGTTGAAGAACATCAGCACGAGGTTGATGAGGGTGAACGTGACCAGGACATCCAATGCGATGCTTCCGGGGCCGCTGGTCGGGATCGACGATGCGGTGAATCGCAGGATCAGCCCGACGAAGACCGCGAGCGCGAGGTTCGTTGCGGGACCAGCGGCGCCCGTCAGCAGCATGCCCCATCGCTTGTCGCCCCGGAACAGGTTCGGATTGATCGGCACCGGCTTAGCGTAGCCGAAAGCCGCGCGTCCTCCGGATACGACGAGCAGCAGGACGGGCAGCAACAGTGTCCCGAAGGGGTCGATGTGGCTGATGGGGTTGAGTGTCAGGCGCCCGCGCATCTTGGCCGTGGGGTCACCCAGCAGGTACGCCACGTAGCCGTGCGCCACCTCGTGCAGAATGATCGCCGGCAGTATGAGCAAGAACGTCAGTGCCAGTCGGGGGAGCCCACTCAGGATGCTCGTCAAGAGATGACCTCTACTTCACATCGAAGCCGGCGGCGGTTGCCAGTCGGCGGAGGTTGCCCAGTTCCGCCTCACGACCGGCGACTTTGCCGTCCAGCCGGTCCGCGAGCGCTCGCGCAAGGATAGCAGAGAAGGCCTGCGACGGAGCCAGTCCCATCGCCACGAGATCGTCGCCACCCACCGCCGGACGCACCATCCACACTACCGTGGAGAACCGCGTGACGCGCTTGCGGACGAGGTCGTCGCCGGTGACGTGGAGGTAGAGCAGCACCTCGGGCGCCAGTGGAGTCAACAGCGCATGCAGACGGCTGTCGCGCATCCCACGGCCGTCGCGAAGAGATCGCCGTACCGCGGCCGCGCGATTCGCGACCTGCGTACACGCGGTCATCTGGTCCCGCCCCAAGCGCAGCCATCTCCCCCACTTCTCGACGTCGTGGGGTGTGGCGCCGTGGCACAGGGCGCACAGCATCGCGACGACCTTACGTGGTCGCCTGCCGTCGCCGCCCGGCGGCTCGCGCAGCGTCGTCTCGACCCTCTTTGCGACCTGCAGCACGTCGGCGGGTCGTGCCGACGCGGGTATCAGCACGGATAGCGCCCCGAGCCCGTCGAGCCTTCGAAGAGCGGATGTCGCGTCCTCCTCCTGGAGTATGGCGAAGAGCTCTCCTCGGACGCGGGCGCCTGAGATGTCCTCAAGCAATCCCATCTCCACAGCGTGCCGTGCCAAGGCCTCCGTGGAGTCCTCGATGGCGAAGCCGTAGCGCTGCTCGAAGCGCGCGGCGCGCATCACCCGAGTCGGGTCCTCGACGAACGACAGCGAATGCAAGGCGCGGATCGAGCCCCTCTGCAGGTCGCGGAGGCCGCCGAACGGGTCGGCGATGGCGCCGAAGCACTCGGGGTCGATGCACGCGGCCATCGCGTTGATCGAGAAGTCGCGGCGCAGCAGGTCCTGCCGCAACGACGAGCGCTCCACCGTCGGCAGCGCGCCGGGGCGTGTGTAGTACTCGGTCCGAGCGCTCGTGACGTCGAGGTGGAGCGTCCGGGACAATACCAGCACCGCGGTCCCGAACCGCAGGTGCGCTTTCACGCGACCGCCGAGGCGCTCGGCCGCCGCGTCCGCGAACGCGATCCCGTCGCCCTCGACCACCACGTCCACGTCGAGGTTCGGTCGCCCGAGCAGCATATCGCGCACGAAGCCGCCAACCACGTGCGCCCGCACTCCGCGCTCCTGGGCCAGTGCGCCGAGCTCGCGCAGGGCTCCTCGCACGTCCTCGGGCAGCAGCGCGTCGACGGAGGCCAGGAAGCGCGCGGTGGCTTCGCTGCGCGCGGTGGGCAGACCGCGGTCCAGGTAGCCGTCGCCGTGTTCGGCGCGCAGCACATCCTTTCGCGTGACGATGCCGGCGAGCTCGCCTTCGCCCGACAGGATCGGGATGCGCCCGATCGCCTCGTGCGACAGCAGACGCTCCAGGCTGAGCAGGTCCGCGTCCGGCGCGGCCGTGATGATGCCTCTCGCCATGAAGCCCTTCACGGGCGCGTGGCTCAGGCCGTGGCGCAGCGCCTTGTCGACGTCCTTTCGGGTCACCAAGCCAGCAAGCTTCCCGTCTTCGAGCACCGGCAGCGCACCGTGGCCCCACCGGACCATGAGCTCCCCGGCCTCCTTCATGGTGGTCGCGGGCGCCGCTGTCCTGACAGGCGAGGACATGATGTCCGCCGCGCGAAGTGCCGCTCGGATCTCGGCCTCCAGTGCCGTGCGAAGGCGGGGCAGCAGCTCCGCGACGTTCGTGTTGCGCAGCGCGGCGGACGCTGCCTGCGCGTGGCCTCCCCCGCCGATGTGCTCCAGCACTGCTCCGATGTCGACCTCAGCCAGCCGCGAACGGCCCACCACGTGCAGCCGGTCCGGCATCGTCACCACGGCCAGCGCGACACGCAGGCCCATATCCTCCACGAGGTAATGCGTCACCACGCTCGCGGAGTCGACGTACACATCGCTGGAAGCCACGCCCACCGCCACAGGCAGCCCGTGGATGTCCCACGTCTCCAGCGATGTGGTGAGCGTGTCGAGCAGCGCCCGCTGCTGCGTGGTCAGCGTGCGCGAGAGGAACTGGTTGACGACCTCCATGTCCGCGCCGGCGGCCATCAGGAACGCGACGGCGTCGGCGTCGTATGCGGTGGAACCCGGGTATGTGAGCGAGCCGGTGTCCTCATGGATGCCGAGCAGCATCACCGACGCCTCCAGCGGCGTCAGCGCGATGCCCCGTTCGCGGATCTCGTGCACCAGGATGGACGTCGTGGCGCCGACGACCTGCGAGCGGTCGTCGCCCCGCGTGACGTCATCTTCCATCGGCGGATGGTGGTCGTACACGATCAGGTCGACGTCCGGGTCGAGCGCGACGCTCGACAGTTCGGCGATGCGCCCCGGGTCGCGCGTATCGACCATGATCAGCCGTCCTATGCGCGCCATGTCCAGCCCGCGCAGGTCCACGAACTCCAGGAACTCCTCGTGGAGGTTGTGGAACTCCCGGACGTTGATGTTCTGCGTGCCCAGGAAGACCCCCTTGGCGCCCGGGAACAACTTGGTGGCCGCCACGGTCGAGGCGTATGCGTCGAAGTCGGGGTTGGCGTGCCCGACCGCGATCTCGATGCCGCCTCTTCGCGTCATGGCTCCCTATGCGCCTTCCCCGTGCACGAGCCTGCGCTTCGCGACCTCCATGGGAGCTATGCCCACCGCGCCTAGGAACCGCACCTGTCCGGCGAGCAGCTTCCCCTCGTCCGAGGAGTACAGCGTGGCCAGCACATCGCCGGCCGAGACCTTGTCGCCGACCTTGGCGTGCAGCACGAGTCCCGCGGCGGGATCGATGACGTCGGTCAGCGTCGCGCGGCCAGCGCCGAGCAGCATCGCCGCACGCCCGACGCCCTCGGCGTCGTACTGGGCGACCCAGCCGTCGGACCCGGCGGTGACTTCGCGGGTGAACGGAGCGCTCGGCAGCAGCGACGGGTCGTCGGCCACGCGGGGGTCGCCACCCTGAGCGGCCACCCAGCGCCTGAAGCATTCGAGCGCGCGCCCTGAGGAGATCGCCTCGGCGAGCCTGGCGCGTCCGTCGGCCTCATCGTCTGCCACCTGCGCCAGCACGAGCATCTTGGAGCCGAGCAGCAGGCACTCTTCGTAGAGGTCCGTGGGGCCCTCGCCGCGCAGTGTGTCGATCGCCTCGCGGACCTCCAGCGCGTTGCCCACGGCGCATCCGAGCGGCTGGTCCATGTCGGTCATGACCGTCACGACCTCGCGGCCCAGGGCGCGGCCGGTATCCTCGAGAGCGCGAGCGAGCAGGATGGCGTCACGCTCCGTCTTCATGAAGGCGCCGGAGCCGACCTTGACGTCCAGCACGATGGCGTCGGCGCCGCCCGCGACCTTCTTCGAGATGATCGAGCTGACGATCAGCGGTATCGACGGCACGGTGGCCGTCACGTCCCGCAGCGCGTACATCTTCTTATCAGCCGGGCAGATCCGAGGGCTCTGCGCGATGACCGCCACGCCGATCTCGCGCACCTGGGCGATGAACGCAGCCGGCTCCATCTCGACGCGGAAGCCCGGGATCGACTCGAGCTTGTCCAGCGTGCCGCCGGTGTGGCCCAGGCCCCGACCCGACATCTTCGCGACCGGCACCCCGCACGACGCTACGAGCGGCGCCAGCACGAGCGTGGTCTTGTCCCCGACGCCGCCGGTGGAGTGCTTGTCGACCTTCACGCCAGGTATCGAGCTCAGGTCGATCGTCAGGCCGGAGTGCGCCATGGCGTCGGTCAGGTAGACGGTCTCGCGCTCGTCGAGGCCGTTGATGTACGCGGCCATCAGCCACGCCGCCATCTGGTAGTCCGCCATCTCCCCGGACACGAAGAGATCCACGATCCGCTTCAACTCGGCCGCCGAATGCTTGTTCCAGTCGCGCTTGACCTCGATTAGTTCCTCGACCGTCAGCTCCGGCATCTCGCGCTCAGCCACCTCGCACCTCCGTCAGGAACGACGTCCCGCGCCCGCACGTGCCGGCCAGGCCATAGAAGTCGAGCACCGTCTCCCCGATGTCGGCGAACGTCCTGCGCGTGCCCAGCGCCACGCCGGTGTCCACCCCGCGCATCTTCGCGATCAGAGGCGTGTACTCGCGGCTATGGTCGGTGGAAGGGGTCGTGGGGTCGCAGCCGTGGTCGGCCGTGACGATGAGGAGGTCGCCGTCGATCATCGCGTCGAGCAGCTCGGGGATGCGCGCGTCGACCGCTTCGAGGCCCCGTGCATACCCCTCGACGTCGTTGCGGTGACCCCAGATCATGTCGAAGTCCACGAGATTGGCGAAGACGAACCCGGGCTCGTCGCTCCCGACGCGCGCCAGCAGGTTGTCGAAGCCGTGCATGTTGTTCTCCGAGTGCGGCGACTCGCAGATGCCGCGCCAGGCGAAGATCTCGCCGATCTTACCGATGCCGTAGCTCTTGACTCCCGCCCCAGCCAAGATGTCGAGTCCCGTGGGCTCCGGTGGCTCGAGTGCGAAATCGCGCCTGCGGTGCGTGCGCGTGTATACGCCTTCCGCGTCGGGACCGATGAACGGGCGCGCGATGATCCGGCCGACCGCATGCTCGCCAACGCAGACTCGCGTCCGAGCGATCCCACACAGGCGGTAGAGCTCCTCGATCGGTATCACGTCCTCGTGCGCGGCGATCTGGAACACCGAGTCGGCCGAGGTGTAGACGATCGGCTTGCCGGTTGCCACGTGCTCGTCGCCGAGCTCTTGGATGATGACGGTGCCGCTGGCGGGGCGATTGCCCAGCCAGCCCAGGCCTGTCTCACGCGTCCAGGCGTCCATCACCTTGGGCGGAAAGCCCTGAGGGTACGTCGGGAACGGCTTGTCGAGCCGCATCCCCACCATCTCCCAGTGGCCGGTCGTGGTGTCCTTGCCCGCGGACTCCTCGGCGCAGCGACCCCAGCTCGCAGTCGGTGCTTCGGTGGGCGGCACACCGAGCACGTCGGTGATGTTGCCGAGTCCCATGGCGCCGAGGTTGGGCATCGACACACCTCCCGCCGCGCGCGACGTGTTGCCGATCGTGTTCGAGCCTTCGTCGCCGTAGTCGCCCGCATCCGGCAGAGCGCCGGCTCCGACTGAATCCAGCACGAGCACGATGGCACGGGGCATCCGCATGGTGGTCACGCAGCCGTCGACCTCCTTCGATCCTCGCTAGATGACTACGCGCTCGATCTCTTCGAGGCTCGTGACGCCGGATTCGACCTTGTCGAGCCCATCATCGCGCAGCGACGCCATCCCGTTGAGCAGCGCCTGAGTGCGCAACACCTCCGCGGGCGCCTCCGCGAGGAACAGCTTGCGCAGGTCGTCGTCCATCGTCATGACCTCGAACAGTCCGACGCGGCCGCGATAGCCCGTGTTGAAGCACTGGTCGCAACCGACAGGGCCGTACGCCTCCACCTTGGCCGCCCTCTTCGCATCGAAGCCCGCGTTGACGAGCGCGTCCACCGGGATGTCGATCCGAGCCTTGCAGTGAGGGCACAGTTTCCGCGCGAGGCGCTGCGCCACGACGCCCAGCAGCGCCGAGGACGTCACATAGGGAGCAACGCCCATGTCGACCAGTCGCGTCAGCGCACTCGGCGCGTCGTTGGTGTGAATCGAGGAGAGCATGAGATGTCCGGTCAACGCCGCACGGATCGCGATCTCGGCGGTCTCCGGGTCGCGGATCTCCCCCACCATCACCACGTCCGGATCGGAACGCAGGATCTGGCGCAGCCCGCTCGCGAACGTGAGTCCGATGCGGGGCAGGACGCCCATCTGCGTCACACCGTCCATCTGGTATTCGACCGGGTCCTCGACCGTGATGATCTTGCGGGTCTCGTCGTTGAGGCGCTTGAGCATCGCGTACAGACTCGTGGACTTCCCCGAGCCCGTGGGACCGGCGATCAGGAGGGCCCCGTACGGCTTGGCTATGAGTACGCGTATCTCTTCGAGGTGGTGCGCGAGCATGCCGACGTCTTCCAGGTCGCGGAACGTCAGCTCCTGGTTGAGCACGCGGATGACGACCGACTCTCCGTGGCCCGTGGGCAGGGTGGCGACACGCAGGTCCACCGGGCGGCCGTCGATGATGACCTGGATACGCCCGTCCTGCGGCAGCCTTCTCTCAGTGATGTTCATGTCCGCCATGATCTTGATGCGGCTCGTGACGCCGGCGCGCGCGTTCTTGGGAATGCGCATGACCTCGTGCATGACCCCGTCGACGCGGTACCGCACGCGAACGTCGCGCTCGCCAGGCTCGAAGTGGATGTCGCTCGCGCGATCCGCGACCGCCTCGCGGATGATCTGGTTGACCAGCCGCACGACGGGAACGTCCTCGCCCTCCGCGATCTTGGCGTCGAGGCCATCGTCTTCGCCCGCTGCGGCCGCGACCACGTCCTGGAACGCGTCCTGCGACGCCATGAACTTGTCGATGGCGTACCGGATCTGGCTCTCGGTGGCAACGACTGGCGTGATGTCGACACCGGCGCGCAGACGCATGTCATCGACGGCCTCGACGTCGAGCGGATCGGCCATCGCCAACAAGACCTTCCCGTCGCGGTAGCCGAGCGGGATGATCATCCGCATCCTGGCGATGCGTTCCGGCAGCAGCGCCACGGCGTCGCGATCGAAGGCGAAGTTCTGCAGGGAGACGACCTCGAGGCCCTTCTGACCGGCGAGCGCCTCGCTCAGTTGCTCCTCTGACACTATGAGCTGCTCGACCAGGATCGCGCCGAGCTTCCCGCCTCTGTGCATCTGGACGACGAGCGCCGCCTTGAGCTGCTCGTCGTCGATCAGGCCGGTCTTGATCAGGAGCTCTCCGAGGCGTTCCCGCGTGTATGCCATGGCTATCGGGTGCCCCGCACCATGCCGAGGGCCCACTCGATAGCCATGTACGACCCGATGCTCACGACAGCGTCGACGTTGAACACGCCTCCGTACGGCGTCGCGATCGCCTTGATCCCGAACGGGATGACCACACGTCCGGCCAGCGAGTAGACCTGCCGTCCCCACGGCTGCGCGAGCAGCTGTCCGAAGAAGGCGATAACGAGCGCCGCCAGGGCGATGAGCGCCACGACTATGAACACGTCCATCAGGACCGTCAGCAGCGTCCGTACAGGTGACGCGCCCTTGGGCGCAGTGGCTCGGGCCATGTGCGGCTCCTCACGGGGATCGAAGGCTCATCGCAAGCTCCTCGATTATGCCCGAAGTACGTGCGGAGGTGCGAGAGGGGCCCTACCGGTCCGCACCGGCGGGTGGCCACATGAGGCGGCGGATCAGCGGATGGAGTCGGAGATGATCCTGCCGATCATCTTCTGCGCGATCACGTCCGAGGACGGTCCCTCGGACGCCATCAACGCTCGCGCCTCTTCGACGCGCTCGTGACGCGTCTCCGGCAAGCGGGAGAGGGACAGCTTCACCTTCTCCAGGAATTCCGGGGACTCGGTCGCGTGCGCGTGGCGCTCGCCAGACTCCGTGTCGCTGTTGGTGTGCTGCAGGTACTCGCACGCAAGGCGGACCTGCTCGTCAGAGATGATCATGGGGTATGTATCGGCGCCTCGGGGGAGGGACTTGACGACTCGACTCTGAGACTTCTCTTACAAAAGGGGGAGCCCCAAGGCCGGCACCTTGAGGCTCAGGGGTAAGGGGGTTGCCTAAGCAACGCTCCTGCGGTGATTCTAACGTTCCCGTGCACGCTCCGCAAGTCCCTTGTGAAGAACATCACACGCTAGCGGGCCTGCAGTCCGAGAATCGTCATCAGCCACGCGATACCCGCAAAGGTCGGGACTATGCCCAAGGTGAGGACCGCACCCGCGACGACCGCCGCGGCCCGGCTCGCCGGACCTGCCGCCGCCCGCGGGGCCTCTCCCGCACTCTCGCCGTCGTCGAGGTACATGACGCGGATGACCCGCCCGTAGTATCCGAAAGACACCACGGAACCAACGACTCCCACCACGGCCAGCCACGTGTACCCGGCCCCCACAGCCGCACCGAAGACCAGGAACTTCGCGAAGAACCCCGCCGTCAGCGGCAGCCCCATCATGGAGAGCAGGCACGCGCTCATGGAAGCGGCCAGACCCGGACGGCGGGCCGCGATCCCCGCAAGCCCCGCGATGGACCCGTCCCACGCAAGCTCGGTCTCCCTGACAGCCTGTGCACACAGGAACGCACCAAGAGCCGCCAGCCCGTAGAGCGGCGCGAAGACGAGCATCGCCTGTCCCCTGTCGGCGCCGGTCAGCGACACGAGCGCGTAGCCGGCCTGCGCGATCCCCGAGTACGCGAGCATGCGTCGGTACGACGCCTGCCGCAACGCCCCGAAGTTGCCGACCACGATGGATCCCGTCGCGAGTATCGCCACGAGCACCCGAGGCGCCGTCGAGACATCACGGCCGAAAGCGGTCAGAACGAAGATGGCGAGCACCACCATCGCGGCGACCTTGGGAGCCGACGCCAGGAAGGCGGCGTCGGAGGCGTCGGCGGTCTCGTAGGCGTCGGGCGCCCACGAGTGAGCGGGGAACGCGCCCACCTTGAACGCGAGTGCCGCGAGCACCATGGTGCCGCCGGCGAGCAATGGACGCCCGAGCGCGGCGAACGCGGGCTGCTGGAGCGCCGCGAGGATCCCCGCGTATGAGACCGTCCCGCCGGAGGCTGCATACAGAACCCCCAGCCCGAACACCGCCAGACCCGTTGCGATACCGCCCTGCACGAAGTACTTCATCGCCGACTCGCGAGCCGCCGCGGTTCCGGCGACCGCCACGAGCGCGTATCCCGCGACACCCACGACTTCCAAGAGCACCAGCAGGGTCACCAGGTCGCGGGCCCACAGAGTGGCTATCGCGCCGGCCGTCGATACCGCGAGCAGGGCCGACGCCTCTCCCCCGCGCACGCCATGCGCGAAGCGGCGCCAGCCGCCGGCGACAGCCAGTGCCGCGAGCAATGCGACCGCTGCCCCGGTGGATGCGAGAGAGCTGGCGGCTATCGACACCCCGCCGATCGTTATGGCTGGCCACACACCCGAGGCGACTCCCGCGGTTGCGGCGAGCGCGAGGCCCGTAAGAGCACCTGTCGCCGCCGCCCGGCGCGAGGCGAATGCGTCGAGCGCCATGGCGACGAGCGCACCAGCGAACGCGAGACCCGCTTCGACGATGATCGCGGAGACGGTCACGGCTCACCCGCCCCCAAGCGTCTTCGCGATGGCTTCCGCGACCGGCGCGACGGCGGAGCTCACGAGGCCCGGCCATACGCCGAGCACGACTATGCCGATGGCCAGCGGAACTATCGCCGCCACCTCCCGTGGATCCAGATCGCGCATGTCGCTCCATTCCTCGGCCAGCGGGCCGTGAGCGACACGCCGCAGCGCGCGCAGGTTGTACGCACCGGCGAGCACGACTCCGACGGCCACGACCGCCATCCACCAGCCCCAGGCGCGAAATCCCTCGAGGGTCGACACCAGCTCGCCGGGGAAGCCCGCGAGACCCGGAAGGCCCAAGCTCGCCAGCAACCCGAAGGTCAGCGCGGTCCCCCATCCCGGCACGACGCGCAGTAGACCGCCGAACCTGGCGATGTCGCGGGTATGCGTCCTGTCGTGGAGCATCCCCACCAGCAGGAACAGCAGGGCCGAGGTCAGCCCGTGGGCGACCATCACGAGCACGGCCGCCGTGAGCGCCAGCTTGCTTCCGATCGAGATCGCCAGGACGACGAAGCCCATGTGCGCCACCGACGAATACGCCACGAGTCGCTTGAGGTCGGTCTGCGCGAGCGCCATCAAGGCACCGTAGACGATGGCGATGATACCGAGAGTGGCGAGCACGGGCGCGGCGGCACGAGCGGCGGCCGGTGCCACAGGAAGCCCGAGCCGGATGAATCCGTATCCGCCCATCTTGAGCAGGATCCCGGCGAGCATGATCGATCCGGCGGTCGGCGCCTCGACGTGAGCGTCCGGAAGCCACGTGTGCAGCGGCCACACCGGTATCTTGACCGCGAAACCCGCGGCCAGCAGCCAGAACACCAGCGTGCCGGTGCGCGCGTCCAGTCCGGTCTTGATCGCCCCCGCGATCGAAGTGGTCCCGGTGTGGGTGATCACCACGATCAGGCCGACGAGCATGAGCGCGCTTCCTGCGAAGGTGTAGGCGAAGAACTTCATCGCGGCGTGACGCCGCTTCTCGTGTCCCCACACCCCGATGAGGAAGAACATCGGGATGAGCACGGCCTCCCACGCCACATAGAACAGCAGGAGATCGGCTGCGAGGAACACGGCTGTGACCGCGCCCTGTAGCGCCAGCAGCATCGCGAAGTGAGCGCCGGGCCGCTTGCGCACCCGCCACGACGCGAGAACCGCAACGATCCCGAGAAGTCCCGTGAGCGCCACGAGCGGACTGGCGAGGCCGTCGAGACGAAGCGGCCAGCCGATTCCTGTCAGGCCGGTCGTCAGGCTTCCGGATGCGGCGCCGGACGCCGCGAGCAGGGCTGAGACCACGAGTCCGGCCTCGGCCAGGGCGACCGTGAGGGCGACGACGCGTGCGGCACGTGGTGCCCAGCGGCCGGTGAGCCAGCTCGCAAGCGCGCCTGCGAAGGGGAAAGTGATGAGGGTCGTCAGCAGCACGGTCCTCACGCCCCCCTGGTCAGCCACACGACGACCGTCAGCAGCACGACCACACCCGCTGCTGTCATCGCGCCGTACCAGTGGACGTCGCCGTTCTGCAGTTCGCGCAGCCACTCGGCGATACCGCCCGCGCCCTTCGACACGCCTTCCGCCGTTCCGTCGATGACGATGCGGTCGGTGAACGCATAGGTGAGTGTCGCGAGGGTCATGAGCGGCTGAACGGTCGCGCGCACCACGGCGGCATCGAATCCGTAGCCATTGCGTGCCGCGCCCCATGCCCGCTCGAGCCACGACGGGAACGCGTTCTCCGCACCCGGTTCACGCGCCCACACGAACCACCCGGTCGCAAGCCCCGTGAATGCCGCGAGCACGGCGGGCACAACGATCGCCGCCGAGATCGACTCTCCACCCGTGGCTCCAAGCGCACCGAGAAGCGCGGTGGCCGTGAAGCCGAGGGCGCAGGCCAGCCCGGCGAGCACACCGAGCGGCAAGGTCATCGACAGCGGTGACTCGTGCGCCGCGTACACGTCCCTGCTGTCGCCGAAGAACGCGAGCTGCGTGCTGCGCGCCACGTACATCGCCGTCAGCAGACTCGCGAGGATCAACGTCCACGCGGCCAGCGGCGAGCGATGCATGACCGCGGCTATCACGGCGTCCTTGCTGAAGAACCCGGCGAGCGGAGGAACCCCCGCGAGCGCGAGGCCGCCCGCCATCCACGCGACGGCCGTCGCCGGCATGCGCCTCACGAGGCCGCCCATCTGGCGCAGGTCCTGCGTGCCGGCGCCGTGTATGACGCTTCCGGCCGCCAGGAACAGGAGCGCCTTGAACGCGGCATGGGTGACGAGGTGGAAGATCGCCGCGCGCCAATTGCCCGCGCCCAGGGCCGCGAACATGAATCCCAGCTGGCTGATCGTGGAGTACGCGAGCACCCGCTTGATGTCCGTCTGGGCGAGCGCCGCCGTCGCCGCGGCGAGCGCCGTGAACACGCCGACCACAAGCACCACACCCTGCGCGACAGGTGAGGCCGCGAACAAGGGCCACGTGCGCGCCACCAGGTACACGCCCGCGGCCACCATGGTCGCCGCATGGATGAGCGCGCTGACCGGAGTCGGACCCTCCATCGCGTCGGGAAGCCAGATGTGCAGAGGGAACTGCGCCGACTTGCCGGCCGCCCCCAAGAACAGGAGCAGGGCCGCGGCGGTCACGACAGCCGGCGGCAAGGTCGCGGCCGCGCGGCCCAAGCCGTCGATGGACATGGAGCCGGTCTTCGTCCAGATCAGGGCCATGGCGAGCAGGAGCCCCGCGTCTCCGACCCGTGTGGTGAGGAACGCCTTGCGCGCCGCGTCGGCGGCTGCCGGCTTGTCATACCAGAAGCCGATCAGCAGGAACGAGCAGACACCCACGAGCTCCCAACCGATGAACAGCTCCACCAACCCGCTCGCGATGACGAGCCCGGCCATCGACGCGCAGAACAACGAGATGAGGGCGAAGTAGCGCGACCAGCCGCGCTCGCCCCGCATGTAGCCGACAGAGAACACCACCACGCACGAGGCGACGACGCCGAGCACCACCAGCATCAAGGCCGAAAGGGAGTCGACACGGTAGCCGACGGCGAGCACGCGGTCGCCCACCGCGATCCACGGCACGGAACCGACAACCACCCTGCTCTCCCCCGCCATCAGCGCACCGGCGCCCGTCACCAGCGCGGCCGCCGGCCCGAGGAGCGCGATCCACGGCGCCGCAGGCCTCAGCCACCGGCCGAACGCGCCGAGCATGGCCGCGACCACGAGCGGCACCAGCAACACTCCGAGAGGATGCGAAGCGAACCACGTCATCTAGCCCCGCACCTCCTCGATCTGGTCGGTACGTGTGCGTCCCAAGCGGACCAGCACCACGAGCAGCGCGAGTCCCACGGCCGCCTCAGCAGCGGCGAGCACCAGGATCGCGAGCGTGTAGCCCTGTCCGGTAGCCGCGGCGCTGGCCGATGTGGCTGTCACGTTCAGCGCGGTCGAGAACGCCGCGAGCTGGATCGTTCCGGCACCGAGCATCACCTCCACCGAGGCGAGCACCGCCACCAGGTCGCGACGCGTCAGCACGCCGTACAGCCCCAGGCACAGCAGCCCGGAAGTGAGCATCAACAGGCTCATTCGGCGTCACCCTTACCGGCGATCGCGATACCGGCCACGAGCGCCGCGAGCAACAGCGCGCCGAGCAGCTCGAACAGCGGCAGCAGCGGCCCGAGAAGCACTCCCGCGACCGCCTCGGGCCCCGATGACACGAGCGGTGTGAGAGACAGCAGCCCCGCGAGCGGCCGCAGGGTCACGAGAAGAAGCACGAAGAGACCGGAGCACGTCACCGCCACGCCGACATCGAAACGCGCGCCTAACAGACGGCGTCCCTCTTCGTCGGGCTTGTGCGCCATGATCGCGAAGAGGAACAGAACCAGCACGCCACCGACGTAGACGAACACCTCGGCCACCGCCAGGAACGGCAGCGCGTAGTACGCGAAGAATCCAGCGACGCCCAGCAGGAACGTCCCGAGCGAGATCACGAGCCGCATGATCTCCCGGGTGGAGACCACTCCCGCGGCGCCCGCCAGCGTCACCGCCGCCAGCGCCAGCCATGTCACCTGCGCGGTCACGGCTGCCTCCTGACCCGCACGGGGCACGACGGAGGCTCGATGCCGTCGCGGCCGGTGGCGCGTGTCGGGTCGGGGTCGCGCAACATCTCGCCCTTGTCGAACATCATCAGGTCCCGGTGGTAGAACGACAGCTCGTACTGGCCGGAGTGCACCAGCGCGTTGGTGGGACACTGCTCCGCGCACAGGCCGCAGAAGCAGCACTTCGAGAGATCGAGCTCGTAGCGCGTCAGGCACCGAGCGCCCGGGTCGTCCACGCGCTCGACTCGGATGCAGTAGTCGGGACACGTGCGGGCGCAGAACGTGCAACCCACGCACACCTCGGACTGGCAGCGCAGGCAGCGCGCCGCCTCAGTCAGCGCCTCCTGATGCGTGATGCCGAGCTCCACCTGACGGAAGTCGCGAACGCGGTCCTCTGGCTGAGAGACCGGCATGAGCACCCGCCGGCGCGACTGCTCGACACCGTCGAGCGTCGCCGCCTGGTAGGCGTCGTACACCGGGACGGGGCGCGCCACTCGGCCCTCCGCCAGATCCTCGCCTCGCAGGAACCGGTGGATCGACGTCGCGGCCTCGTGCCCCGTCGCGATCGACGCGATCGCCGAGCCCGGGCCGGTCACGACTTCCCCGCATGCGAAGACGCCCGGCGCGGACGTGGTGAGCAGCTGGCCCTCGACGATGAGGTTGCCCCGGTCGTTGAGATGCACGTGCGTGCCGTCGACCATCCGCTCCAGACTGGCGGCCTGTCCCACCGCGAAGACGATGACGTCGCAGTCGAGGACCGTGGTATTCTCGCCGAACACCGGCGAGAAGCGGCCCGTCTCGTCAAACACCGACAGGCACTCGCGGGTCAGCAGGCCGGTGACCCGGCCGTCTGTGGCCATGACCTCGACCGGCCCCACCGAGCACGTCGCGATGACCCCCTCATCGAGCGCTTCCTCTATCTCCCACGGGTGCGCGGGCAGCTCTTCCTCGGACTCGAGGGAAGCCAGCTTGACCTCCACGGCGCCGCATCTCAGCGCGCACCTGGCGACGTCGACCGCCACGTTGCCGCCACCGACCACCACCACGTGCTTGCCCCGCACGCCGGCCTCGCCCTTCCAGTTGGCGTCACGCAGGAACTCGAGAGCGCCCCGCACTCCGTCCGACTCCGCTCCCGGCAGCGGCAGGATGCGACTCTCCTGCAGCCCCGCCGCGATCAGCACCGCGTGGTGCCGCTCGCCGAGCTCGCTCAGCGTCACAGCGACGCCCACCTCGATGTCGCAGCGCAGGTCGAGGCCCATGCGGACGATGTCGTCGATCTCGCCGTGCAGCACCTCGCGCGGCAAGCGGTACGACGGCACTCCCGAGTACAGCGCACCGCCCGGCTTGTCGTCCTTCTCGTACATGGTCACCGCGTAGCCGAGGCGCATGAGGTCGAACGCCGCGGCCAGCCCGGACGGCCCGGACCCGACCACACCCACCGTCTCGACCCGCGTGACCGGCAGCTTGGCCAGTCGCTCATCGCGAACCTTCGCGAACTGCTCGGAGATGAAGCGGTGCAGCGGCCGGATCGCTATGGGCTCGTCGTAGAGATTGCGACGGCATGCACCCTCGCACGGGTGATGGCAGATGCGGCCCAGCACGCCGGGCAGGATGTTGCGTTCGCGCACGAGCTCGAACGCCTCGGGAGCGCGGCCTTCGGCCACGAGGTAGTTCTGGCCGCGAGCGTCCACGTTCGCCGGGCAGTTGCCGACGCACGGCGAGAGCCTCTCGGCCTGGTGCAGGCCCTCGATCATCGCGTTGTACGCGGTCGGATCGTCGGTGCGGTTGAGCGGGATCTCGTCGCGGCCCAGCACGCCGCGCAATCGCAGAGCGCCACGCCACCTCGCGTCGAGCTTCAGCTTCACGAAGGGGTACCGCAGCGTCTTGGGCGCCGGGACCGCAGAGGCTGCTGTGATCGTCAGCCCCGTCAGGATCGAGCCCCACGCGTCGAGGAATCCGCGCACACCGGATGCGTCGCTGTCCGAGACGGACACGCGGCCGTCGCCGAGTGGTGTGCGCTCTAGAGCCACGGGACCACCGCCCCGACGATGAGCAGCTGCACGAGCGCGATCGGGGTCAGCACGGTCCAGCACAACCGCATCAGCTGGTCGGCGCGCATGCGCGGCAGCGTCCACTTCACCCAGATGATGAGCGTGGTGATCAGCACCGCCTTCACCAGCAGCGCGACAACTCCCAGCAGGCCGCCGAATGGCCAGCCGCCGCCCAGGAACGTGGCCGCACCGAACAGCGACGCGGCGAGCACCGATCCATACTCGGTCATCATGAACACGGCCCACCGGATGCCCGAATAGTCCGCGAAGTAGCCCGCCACGAGCTCGGACTCCGCCTCCGCCAAGTCGAACGGCCCGCGGTTCATCTCGGCGATCGACGAGATCAAGTACACCACGAAGCCGGCGAACGTCGCGATCAGCCACCACCACTGGAAGCGTCCCAGCAGCAACGTCGGGCGAAGGGTGCCGGCGAGCACGACCACCGAGAGCACCGCGAGCGTCCGCGGCACTTCGTAGGAGACCATCTGGGCCGCGCCGCGCATGCCGCCGAGCGTGGCGTAGGAGTTACCGCTCGCCCACCCGCCCAACAGTATGCCGAGCACCGAGATCGACGGCACCGCCAGGAAGAACAGCACCCCCACGGAGGTGTCCAGCGGCGCCCATCCCTTCGCGAAGGGGATCACAGCGAGCGACATGGCGACCGGCGTGAAGACCACCAGCGGCGCCACGCGGAACAGTCGCTTGTCAGCGAGGCGCGGCGTGATGTCTTCCTTGAGCACGAGTTTGATCGTGTCCGCGAGCGTCTGGAGCAGCCCCGCGGGACCGGCCTCCTGCGGCCCGAACCGCATCTGGATGCGGCCGGCCACCTTGCGCTCCCACCACACCCCGAACAGTGCCGCGAGCGCTATCGCCGTGCCTGCGAGCAAGCCGAACAGCATGCCCCACAACAGGCCGCTCATCGGTCCACCTCGCCGAAGACGGGATCGAGCGACCCGAGGATCACCACGAGGTCCGACATCGTATGGCCCGGGGCGAGCAACGGCAGCAGAGCGAGGTTGCAGAAGGCGGGAGACCGCACCTTCATACGGTAGGGACGCGGCGAGCCGTCGGAGACGAGGTAGATGCCGAGCGAGCCGCGCGCGGACTCGATGTGGTCGTACGCGTCGCCGGGACGGGGCTTGAGCAGACGGGGCAGTCCGGGCGCCTTCACGTGTCCCGGTTCGATCTGGTCGAGCGCCTGCTCGATGATCCTGCACGACTCGACCGACTCCCACAGCCGCACCCGGGCCCTGTCGTATGCGTCGCCCCGCTCGCCCACCGGAACGTCGAAGTCGAAGCGCGGGTACAGCGAGTAGGTGTCGGACTTGCGAAGGTCCCAGCCGACACCCGAGCCGCGCGCGACGGGCCCGGACGCGCCCCACGCGATGGCGGTCGGCACATCGAGCACTCCGATGCCCTTGAGCCGGCCGCGAGCGATCGTGTTGCCGAAGAACAGCCGGTCGAGCTCGGTCAGCCGCGCGGGCATCTGCCCGACGACCCGTCGCACGTCGTCGAGCCAGCCCTCGGGCGCATCGGCGGCCACACCGCCCGGCCGCACGTAGTTGTACGTGAGGCGCGAGCCCGTCAGCGCTTCGAACAGCTCGATGACCCGTTCGCGGACGTCGAAGGCGTACACGAACATCGTGAAGGCGCCGGTGTCCGCGCCGGTGGAGCCGATGGACATCATGTGGCTCGCGACGCGCTGCAGCTCGCAGGTGATGACGCGCAGGTACTCCGCGCGCTCGGGGACTCCGATGCCCGCGAGCCGCTCGACCGCTCGGCAGTACGCCCAGTTCGCGTACATGGAGCCGACGTAGTCCAGCCGGTCCGTCAGCGGCACGATCTGCAGGTACGTGCGGTTCTCGGCCATCTTCTCGATGCCGCGGTGCAGGTACCCGATGACCGGCTCCGCCTTCGTGACGACCTCGCCGTCCAGATGGGCGATGATGCGGCACACGCCGTGGGTGGACGGATGCGACGGGCCCACGTTGAGCACGAGCTCCTCGACCGCGCGGCCCTCCTCGTCGTACACCGAAGTCCGGCTCTCGATGTCTATCGCCATCACGTCAACCCCCTCTCAGCGTGCTCAGGGCCTCACCGCTCTTGCACGGCGACACCGGTCGGGTGCGTCAGATGTAGTCAGGTCGTCTGATGATCCGCTCGTCGCGATAATCCTTGCGCAGGGGGTGACCCACCCAGTCGTCGGGGAGCAGGATCCGTCGCATGTCGGGGTGTCCGCGGAAAGAGATCCCGAACATGTCGTAGACCTCGCGCTCCTGCCAGTCGGCAGCCGGCCACAGGTCCGTCAGGGTCTCGATGGCAGGCTCGTCGCGTGGGACGTGGGTCTTGAGGAAGATGTGGGCGCCGATCTCCCGCGCGGTGAGCCGAGCCACGATCTCGAAGTCATCGATGCCGTCCACGGCCGTGATCATTCCAAGTCGATCGAACCCGAGATCGCGAAGGTCCTTGGCCGCCGACCAGTATCGTCCGCGGTCCACGATGAGCACGCCGTCGCCGAACTCGATGGAGAACAGCGGGCACAGGTCCGGGTAGGTGGCGCACAGGTGCTCGCGCAGCTCGTCGATGTTCACTCGTCGCCACCGGTCTTCGGCCGGCGGCCGGCCAGAACGTCGGCGGCTTCGGCGCGGCCCGGGTCGGTGGTTCCGGCGCGCTCGCCGCCGGGCAGGGGCAGCGTGTAGACGCGATCGTACTCGCGGCCTTGAGCGATCGAGCGGCTGCGGATGAGCTCTCGCAGCTGCAGCACCGCGTCCTGCAGCGCTTCGGGGCGTGGCGGACAGCCGGACAGGTACACGTCGACCGGGATGATCTCATCCACGCCGCGCACGACCGAGTACGTGTCGTAGTAGAAGATGCCGCCGGACACCGCGCAGTTGCCCATCGCGATGCAGTACTTCGGCTCCGGCATCTGCTCCCACAACCGCTTGACCGCCGGCGCCATCTTCCGCGTGATCGTGCCCGCCACGATCATGACGTCGGTGTGACGCGGGTCGGGGCGGGGGAACGAGCCCAGGCGGTCGAAATCGAACTTGGAGAACGACGCCGCGATGAGCTCCATGGCGCAGCACGCGGTTCCCATCGGCATCGCCCACAGCGACTGCCCGCGCGACCAGTCGATGAGCGCGTCCACGTTCGTGAGCACGAGCGGCGCTCCGGTGAGCGACTGTCCGATCTTGTCGACTAGCGCCACTGCAGAACCCCCTTGCGCCACGCGTACACGAGCCCGAACGCGAGGAATGCGACGAACGCCAGCACAGCCAACGCCCCGGTCCCGCTGCCCCGAAGCCTGGATGCCACCGCGAACAGCAGCACGGATTCGGCGTCGAACAGCACGAAGAGCACGGCGATGACCGCGAAGCGCAGCCTCATGGGGGTGTGCGGCTCGCCGATCTGCGGCATCCCGCACTCGAACGGCTCCGCCTTCTCAGCGGTGGGCTTGCGGGGAGAAAGAAGCGCGTTGGCGCCGAAGACGAGCAGGACGAACGCGACGGCCGCGGCGGCCAGACCGATGACGAACAGCACACTAGCTGATGCATCCGGCAATGCGTGGCCCCGTCTCAGACATCCCCACACCTGACACGCCCGGCGGTGCCGGACGAACGTATGGTATCGAACGTGGCAGACTTTGTACACTACAGTTACAATGTCTGCGTCACCGCAGGTCAGGCGCTTGCTCCTGGGCTCGCACGATCCATCCAGCGGTCATCGCCTTTCAGACTACGCCTCCGGCCCGGGGCGCTCAAGCTCCTCCGAGAGCGAGACCCACTCCCCCTCGAGCGCGGCCTTGGCCGCCTTCACCTCGCTGAAACGGGCCATGGCTTTCGCGAACGCGGAAGGATCGGCGTACAGATCGGGCGAAGCCATCGCCGCGACCAGTCCGTCGTACTCCTTGGTGGCAGCCTCCAGCTCCGCCTCCACCTGAGCCAGCCGGCTCTTCCCGCCACGCGAAGACCCTGAAGCACGCTTACGGGCCTCGGCCTCGGCCCTCTTCTGTTCCTTGGTCTTCGGCCCACCGGATCGGGCAGGAGCCGCGGCCGTATCGGCTGAGCCCGTCCCATCGGCCTCGTAGTTGACCGAGGGCGCCGGCGCCCCTGCCGGGTGGCTGCGCCGCAGGCTCTTGCTGACGGCCCCGCTCGCGGGATCGGGGATGGCGGTGGCGGAGGCCTTCCGCGGCTGTGCTGTGACTTTGGATGTGCGCGAGTCAGCCCGAGGACCGGGACCGGCGGCGGCGCCCCGTGCCCCCGAGCCGTTCGCGGCGTCGGCCTTCTTCCACAGGTAATAGTCGTAGTCCCCGTCGTACACGGTCGCTTTACAGTCCAGCACCTCGACGATCTTGTTCGCCACCTGCCTGATCAGATGGCGGTCGTGCGTGATGAGCACGATGGTGCCGGTGTAGGTCTTCAGCGCCTGCTCCAGCACGTCACGCGCGGCGATGTCCAGGTGGTTCGTCGGTTCGTCCAGACACAGAAGCGGCGCGGGCTTGACCAGCATCTTCGCCAGGGCCAGACGTGAGCGTTCGCCGCCGGAGAGCACCGCGACCTTCTTGCCCACATCGTCTCCGTGGAACAGGAACGCGCCGAGGAGTCCGCGGATCTGCGACTGCCCCCAGTCCGGAGCGGCCGACTCCAGCTCCAGGTACACACTTCGGGCCGGCTGCAGCGCCTCGAGCTGGTGTTGCGCGAAGTACGCCACGTCCACGTGCAATCCGAGCCTGCGCTCGCCCGTGTCCGGATCGAGCACTCCGGCGAGCATCTTGAGCAACGTCGACTTGCCGGCGCCGTTCGGACCAACCAGCGCGACCTTGTCGCCACGGTACAGCTTCAGGTCCAGGCCTTCGTAGACGCGGATGGGACCGTACGCCTTCGCCACGCCCTCGAGAGCGATGACCTCGTCGCCCGTGCGGGGCGGCTGTGGGAACTTGAACTTGACGCTCTGGCGCTCCTCGGCGAGCTCGATACGGTCGACCTTCTCGAGGGACTTGACCCGCGACTGGACCTGCCTGGCCTTGGTGGACTTGTAGCGGAAGCGCTCGATGAACTTCTCGGTATCCGCGATCTTCCGGTCCTGGTTGCGCTTGGCGGCCGCCAGCTGCTCGTGAGCGATCTCCCGGGCAGCCTCGTAGTCCGTGTACGTCCCCTTGTAGGAGACGAGCTTGCGCTGGTCGATCTCCACCACGCGGTCCACCAGGGCGTCCATGAACGCCCGGTCATGGCTGACGAGCAGGATTGCGCCCTCGTAGGCACGCAGGAACCCCTCCAGCCACGCGACGGACTCGAGGTCCAGATGGTTGGTCGGCTCGTCGAGGAGCAAGACATCCGGTTGCTGCACGAGCAGCTTGGCGAGTGCGATCCGCATCAGCCAGCCGCCGGAGAACTCCTCGGTCATGCGCGTGAGGTCGGACTCCCGGAAGCCGAGACCCGTGAGCACGGCGCGCGCGTCCGCCTCGATGGTGTACCCGCCCAGGTGCTCGAAGTGCTCGCGGATGCGTCCATATTCGGCCAGGAGCCGTTCGAGTTCCTCACCCTCGGACGCGATCGCGATGTCCTCCTCGAGCACGCGCATGCGGTGCTCGATGGACGTGACGTGCGATGCGACGGTCAGGACCTCGTCGAGGGCGGTGCGCCCGGCAAGCTCGATCGCTTCCTGTCGCAGGTAGCCGACGACCACGTCCCGGGGGCTGGTCACCGTCCCCTCGTCCGGGGTCAGCTGGCCGTCGATGATCTCGAGCAGCGTCGTCTTGCCGGCGCCGTTCGGGCCGACGAGCGCGATACGGTCACGGCCGCCGACAGACAGCGACGCGCCCGAGAACAGGACGCGCTCGCCGAATGACATGCTGATGCACGAGACGGTGACAGACATGCCGACCAGTCTAGCAGCCCGCGACCACCTCGGTGCTAACGGGTTCGCCTACGAAGGGGCGCCGAGTGACTGCACGTCGCGTTCCAACAGGGCAGCCACCAGGATCAGGTAGTAGCCAAGCATCCAGCCATAGTCCACGAACGAACCCGACGTGTACCCGGTGTGGAAGTTCAAGTACGAGTAGGAGATCTCGGAGATGGCCACCACTCCGGCACCTGCGGCCCCGAACCACCATGGCCATGCCAGGCGGCCCGTCCCCAGCCGCGTGATCGTCACCAGGATCAGGATGACCGGTCCGAGTGCGAGGACCACCACGGCGAGCGGATACGAGGCCAGGATGAGTCGAGCAGCTAACTGGCCCGACGTCGTCTCGAGACTCGGCTGCAGAACGCCGAGCCACGCGACTCCGACCATGGCGGCGGTCAGTCCTCCCGCCACGAACACGGGCCAGCGCATGTCGACGAGTCGCCGATATGAGTAGGCGATCATCAACAATGCGACCGGGATCAGCACATAGCCGGCCACGTAGAAGACGTCCTGCGGTCCCGGGATGGTAGGGGCCGAGTGCGTGGACGACTCGATGAGCGCGTAGATCCCGTCGCCGAAGGCCCACAGCGTGACCGCCGCGCCGATGAGCATCCAGTTGCGCCGCGGCTTCTCGCCCGGGCGATACATGAATGCGGTTCGCAGGATGAAGCCGGCAGTCGTCAGACCGATCACGGCGCTGGCCCAGTCCGACAGGAACGCCTGCGCCTCGGTCCCGGGAACCAGCGCCACGGCGAGCGAGACCAGGACAAGGATGACCGCGCCCGCGGCGGCAACGCTCCTGGTGTAGCTGGAGACGACCCGTTCAGCCGCGATCATGCCACCCTCATCTCGATGTCTCGGACGATGTCATCGACAGTGGACTGAGCCGCGACGGGCTCCAGCACCCTACGGATGTTCTTGATCAGGGCCGGCAGGTCGGTGTCGCACAGCTCGTCCATCGGCTTCCCGAGGGCGAGCGCCGTCGCCCGGACCACCGTGTCGGCCACCACGCGACCGATGTACGGCTCCAGGACCGCCACGCAGACGTCCGCGAGCTGCCCCATGGACCCCGACCCCTCCGACTGCGCCTCGGCACGATCTCGCTGAGCGCACACGCCGCCGCCACAGCATCGCACGCGGTCGACGCGCCAAGCATACAGGAAGCGCTCCGCGCGGCGCTCGTCCCGCTGAGGGTAGACTGGCCGTGACTACACGCAGGCGCCGTCAGGAGGTTCGATGCAGGACCGTTCGCCGTTCCTCGACGCTGTCTCCACCGGTCGCGGCGGTGCGTGGCGCTCGATCGGAGGCGCGATCGCGATCTTCGCGACATGGCAGATCGCGATGACGATCGGCACCTCGGTGGCAGCGGCGTTCGCCTCGAAGCTTCCGCTACCCGCCGGCTACACAGGCATGCTGCGGCTGTGGGGCTTCTTCTGGGCTCCGATCGGCCTCACAGGCGGGTTGTGGCTGGTGCAGACGGCGGTGCACGGCCGGACGCTTCGCTCGCTGGTCACGGCGCGGCCTCACATCGAATGGCGGCGGATCGCTTCAGGAGCGGCCGTGTGGGCGGCACTCCTGTCCGTCGCGGAGGTCGTCGCGGTGCTGCTTGCGCCCGGCGCCTACCGGCTCACGTTCCAGCCGGGGCCCTTCTTCGCGTCGCTTGTGGCTCTGGTGCCGCTCATCGCGCTCCAGGCGCTCGGCGAGGAGATGTTCTTCCGCGGCTATCTACTGCAGGCGATAGCCCGATACACCAGGTCCTGGTGGCTGCTCGTACCCTTGGGTGCGACGCTCTTCGCGCTCCCCCACCTCGGCAACCCGGAGGTCGGCTCGGGCGGGTGGGCGGTGGTGGCGTCGTACGCGCTGATGGGCGGATTCCTCACGGCGGTGGCACTGCGCGATGATCGCCTGGAGCTCGCGATCGGGCTGCATGTGGCCAACAATCTCGCGGCCGCCATCGTCGTGGGCACGTCGACATCGGTGATCGCGGGCACGGCGCCGGTCTTCACGACCGCTGAAACCTCGCCACTTCTCGCACTCGCCGTCGTGGTCATCCAAGCGACGGTGTTCTGGCTCGTGGTGTTCCGCCCCTGGCGGACTATCTGAGCCCCACTCGGGTGCTGCCCCAAACGAACATGAAGGCCCACAACACCCACGGCGCCAGCAACCATCGCGTGACGGTCTTCATGGCGCCCGTGTCGGTGCGACGGAACGCCACGTAGGCTGCCACAGTGCCTGCGAGCATGCCGAAGAACGCAAGCAATGCCAGAACAGTGTGCACCAGCGGCAGTCCGGGGCGCATGTCGAGGGTCCAGCCGATCGTGGAGCTCATGGCGGCCGTGGCGCCTATGTCGAAGGCTAGGCCGACGACCAGAAGTATCAGATGGGTGCGAGTGAAGGCGCGCCTGCGGAACGCCCCCCACACACCCAAGGAGTACAGCACCATCGCGACCAGCACGAACAGCATGCCGATGATCGTTGCAGCCTTCACGATGCTCCCCTTTCCGTCCGACAACTCCCCGACCGTCACGTCGCAGGATACGTCAAGCAAAGACCTAGATGCGGTGCAGCGTCAGCCCGACGCCGACTGCAAGCACGAGCACGCTCATGACCACGGTGGCCACGATCCTGTAGCGGCGGGAGAACGCGCGAGAGCGCCACAGCAGCACGTATGCGGCCGGGAAGAACACGACGAAGGCCACCACCAGCAACAGGAACATGACGGGGGTGTCGAGCTCCTGTGAGACGCCCGCGTTCAGCCCGTGCTCGTATGACTCGGTCTTGCGAAGATCCGGCCCCTTCTCCCCGATCCACCCGGGCACCCGGTTCGGTGGCAGCTCATTGAGCTCACCGGCATCCAAGGCACGTCTGACCGCTTCGGATTCCTCACGTGGCACTGCGGCGATTCCTCTCGCATCGATGGGCGCGAGGACGCTCCGCGCTCGAGCACAAGGATACCGGATGCAGGGCACTGGAACATGAAGGGCGGCCCCGATCGGGGCCGCCCTCGCGCAAAGCCATGCTAGCCCGCGCCCTACTTCGCGCGGACGTTGCTCGCCTGCAGCTTGCCGTTCTGTCCGGTCGTGACCTCGAACTCCACGGCCTGACCCTCGTCGAGGGTCTTGAAACCCTCGGTCTGGATCTCGGAGAAGTGGACGAACACATCGTCGCCATCCTCACGAGAGATGAAGCCGTAGCCCTTGTCCGGATTGAACCACTTGACGACACCCTCAGCCATTCCCGACCTGCCTATCCGCCCCAAAGGGCACAAGGACGCGGCTGACCTGCCCCTACACGAATGCGGAGGTCACACCGCTGAACGTGTGGACCGTCGACCGGCCCCTGCAGAAGTATATGACGATCGAGTAGCCGTTTCGTCAAGTCCCGCTTCACGACACAGGCGCCGCACGGGACTCGCTCAGCGGCTGAGCCACAGGTAGCCGATCAGCCCCGAGAGCAGCACGAACAGAACGAGAAGGACGGCGCAACCGACCAGGAACTGGCGGGTGAGCTCAGCGTCCGGGTCGTACTGGCCGTCCTTGTCGAGCTTGTTCGCCAACCTGACCCCTCCACCGGCGCCGGGGCCCACGCGGGACCTCGATGGATCGGATCGCGATCCTGCTACTACTTGCCCACGTAGAAGCCGACACCCTCGAATCGATAGACGGACCCGAGCGTGTTGATGACGTTGGCCTTCTCGGACTCGCTGGCGGTGTAGAAGTGCACACCGGCGTGGAGGTTGTAGAACCGGTAGACCGGGAACGCGTTCGCGGAGGTGTTCGACACGTAGTAGGACGGACCCTCCATGCGGTAGAGGGCGGCCATGGTGTTCATCACGTTCGTCTTCTCGGACTCAGTGGCGGTGTAGAAGTGCACTCCGGCCACCATGTTGTAGAAGCGATACAGCGGCTGGTTGTTCGAGGGGTTGGCGGCGTTCACGTAATAGGCGGGGCCCTCGAATCGGTACACGGAGCTCAGCGTGTTGATGATGTTGGCCTTCTCCGCTTCGCTCGCGGTGTAGAAGTGCACTCCCGCGTGCATGTTGTAGAAGCGGTACACCGGGACCATCTGATTGACCGACGCCTTGACCAGGACGGCGTTGACGGCGGTGTTCACGTTCTGCGTGACCGTGAACGACTTGGTCTGCGAGACGTGCCCCGCGGCCGCGATCGTCGCCGTGCGAGCACCCACTGGGACCGACGCGATCGAATAGGCACCGAGGGAGTTGGTCGTGGCGCTGAGAGACGTGCCTCCGATGCTCACGCTCGCGCCGGCGATCCCGACGGTCGATGACGCGTCGGTCACCGTGCCCGAGATGCTGCCGACCACCACCGGAACAGGCGGCGCTACCGGACTGACTGCGAGCTGCGAGACGCCGTTCGAAGTCGTGGGCCCATTGACTCCGAAGAGCGTGTAGGTGCTGCCGACTGGGACGGAGATCTGCCCGGTGGGCGAAGCGGCATATGTGGTCTTCGTCGCACCGTTGAACAGAGCCCATGCGGTTCCGCCGCCGACGTTCACGTTGTATATGGCGGTCGTACCGTTGTTCGACACCGGCGTGGCCGTCAACGACACGCCGCCACCCGAGTGACACCCTGAGCATTGCGTCGTGTAGGTCGGCAGTGCCTGGGCAGTGGCCGTGAAGCCGAGCATGGCCACCGTGGCGGCGCCGATCAGTAGCGCCGCCCTGACATGGAGCTTCGTCATGAAGGACCTCCCTTTCGGAGGGTTGCTGGAACACCTCCGAGAAGCAACGCCGGGGCCATCGACCGCTTGTCTCGCAAGTGTGTGAAGACTCACACGCCCATCTCATGTGGGCGCGGCGTAAGGGTCTCCTCACACTCGCCTCAGATGGCATCAGCGGTGCTCCGTGGGGCCCTTGTACACCCGCACGTCGAAAGGACCACGCGTGAAGAGACTCCTGATGATCGCCGCGACACTGCTCTTGGGTTCCTTGCTGGCCCTCGGGATTGCCGCGACCCCGGCTTATGCCCACCCCAACCTCGGACAGGGATGCCGCTGCCATGGCGGATCCAAAACGCCCTCGACGACGAGCAAGAAGTCGAGCAAGCCGGCGCAGGCTCCCGCAGCCAGGCCGGCTCAGGCTCCCGTGGCACAGGCTCCCGTGGCGCCACCCGCGCCCGTGATCGCACCGGAGCCGCCCGTGACTCTGGGAACCGTCGATCCCCTGCACGGCGGCGTCCACTTCGTGGGAGAGCAGTCAGGCTACGGGGGACGTGCAGACCGCTAGGCACTTCCGCTCGGGCTAACGGGTATCAACGAACGAGCGACACCGACTGAGGGGGTCATCGATGGGCTGCTGCCTAGGGGTCTTGCTGCTTGCCGGCGCACCGCGCTTCGCACTCGTCTTGTGGTGGTTCGCCGATCCGGCTCGTGTGGTCGGGACCTTCGGCGGCTGGACAGCGACGCTCGGCGGCTGGATGACTCCGTCGTGGATCTGGCCGGCCTTGGGCTTCCTGCTGCTGCCGTGGACGACCGTCGCCTTCGTCTTCGTCGCGCCAGGCGGGATCACCCTACTCGAATGGGTCATCCTCGCGATCGCGCTCCTGTTCGACCTCAGCACGCATGGGGGCAGCGGGCGGGCGTACCAGCAGCGACGTTCGGGCAGCTAGTAGTCGCGACTGAGTCTGTGACCTCGTTCCGTGAAGGTACCGGTACGGATCCCTCGACGATCGGAGCGAAGATGCATCGACATGCGCAGGTAGTGGTCTCAGGGCTTCTTGGTGCGATGCTGTTGGCGGCGCTCGTCGGGTGCTCGAATCCGGGCACTTCGGGCAACACGAACGGTGGCGCGAACCAGAACGCCGGCGGTGGGACGATCGATGGCGGGGGCGGCACGACTTCCCCGGGAGGCCCGGCAGGCAGCGGAAGCGGCATGATGGGCCGGGGTGGCTCGGCAGGCAGCTACTCGTCGGTCGGCCAGGCCATCTTCCTCACCGGTGTGGGCACTGACGGTCGGCGCATCTCGAGCACCGCGGCGAACGTGTCCCAGGGCTCGCTCATGATGGGCGGTGGGGGTTGCGGTTCCTGCCACGGCGCGAACGGACGCGGCGGGACGATCAGGATGATGAACGGGAACGCCGTAAAGGTGCCCGACGTGACCTACGATGCGCTCATCAAAGCGGGCTTCACGGACGCGACCATCCAAAGGGCGATCCACGAAGGACTGGACGAGACCGGCAAGCCGCTCCACGCCGTCATGCCTCGCTGGCAGATGTCAGGCGCCGACCTTGATGCCACGGTCGCCTACCTCAAAGTGCTCAGCCGGCAGTAGGCACAGACGAGCCCGAGGATCACGCCTTCACATCAGCCCAGCAGCCGGTGAGGTCGGACTCGAAAGCCGCCTCGATCACGGCCTGCGCCTTCATGCCGTCACGGAAGCTCGGCGATACCGGAGTACCGGCGAGTATCGAATCGATGAACAGCCGCGTGCCGACCGGCTGCTCCGTGAACAGTCGCGGGAACTGCTGCCGCCACAGAGAGGCCGACTGGTCGATACCGCCCAGGATGCTTTCCGGGACGGGCAGGACCCGGAACTCGGATGCACCGTCGTGCAGGCCGCTGACTATCTGAGTGGAGGCGTTCGCATACGCCTCCAGTGTGCCCTTGTCACCGTGGAGGACGATGCGCATCTCCTGTCCGAGATCGCCAAGATCGGCGGCGGCGCTGACGAACATGCCGCCGGTCGCGCCGTTGGCGAAGCGCAGGATCAGACTCGCGGAATCATTCGCGGGCTCGAAGGACGCGCCTTGAGCATCATGCTTGTCCACTCGAACGCTCAGACTGGCTTGGACCTGGGTCATCTCGCCGACGAGGAGTCGCCCCAGATCGATCATGTGAGAACCCAGATCGCCGAGTACGCCCAGCCCGTGTTGACGGTCCCACTTCCACCCGGGGGCGGCGCCCCTCGCGTAGGAACCCACGTAGTGGAGCTGGACGTCGTAGCACCGGCCTATGTATCCCTGCTCGACGAGCTGGCGCAGATACTGGATGTGGGGCACCCAGCGCCATGTGAAGTACGTCATGTGTCTGACGCCGGCGGACTCCGCTTTCGCGAGCATCGTCTCGGCCTGCTGAAGGCTGAAGGCCAGCGGCTTCTCGCACAGGACGTGGAGACCGGCGTCGAGGGCGGTCATGGTGATCGCGAAATGGAGATCGTCCGGCACCGCGACGACAACGGCATCCAGATCACCTCGCTGGAGCATCACCCGCCAATCCGAGTACACGTTCGGGATCTCGTACTTCGCGGCCAGCTCCCG
>JANYJF010000036.1 GCA_025361885.1 Coriobacteriia bacterium | reverse complement strand
CCGTAGCCGGTCTGGTGGTCGCCGGCCTGGTTCGACCATGCGGTGGCGCCTCCAGCGATGGTCATACCTGTGCCCGCCGTACCGTGGCAGTTCCAGCACATGTTGTTGCCGACCGGGGCCGACATCTTGTTGTACGTGTAGGCGTTCACCGGGGATGTCGCGCTCTGCGTGCGGACGAGCTTGTTGTACGACAGCGTGGGATCCGGGTTGTACGGCTGCTTGTGCGGGCCGTGGCAGCTGTCGCACTCGCGCTGGATGCTGACCATGTAGGTGTTGCGGTGGATCGATCCGGTCCCGCGCGCGGGACCCGTCGTGGCTACCTGCGAGTAGTCACGGAAGTCGCTTTGCGCATTGAGCGTCGAGGCGTAGCCGTACGCGGTGCCCTGCGCCGTGCCACCGTGGCAGCCGTAGCATGCTTGGGCGGTCATCGCGCCGAGCGCGCCGCGGTTCCCGGCTCCGCCGTGCACAGTGTGGCAACGCAGACAGCTGTTGGTGTAGCTCGTCGACGGTACGCCATGCGGATCGGGGCACGCGTTCGCCGACACGATCGACGTGTTGCCGGCGGCGTCATAGGCGCGCACCGCGTAGTAGTACTCGTACTTGGTCGTGACTTCGCCCGGATCCTTCGCCACGGTCAGCGAAGTGCCGGATGTCGTGCCGACCCGGATGAGTGAGTCCACGTTGGACGGCGTGATCTGCGTGGGGGAACGGTACAGGTCGTACCGCGTGACACCCACGTCGTCGGCCGCGGCCAACCAGGTGGCGGTCACATTCGCGAGTGTGTCCACTCGTGCGACGACGTTGCTGGGCACGCTCGGTGGCGTGACGTCCGCGGCGGCGGCCACGCCGATGGTCGCGAAGGTCACGGTCGCTTGCTGGCCCACCGGGTTGCCGACCAGGTCGGTGACTGTGGGCGCGACGACGATCGAGTAGCTTCCGCGCGTCAGCGCGCGAGCCGGGTTGATCGACACCGACTGGGTGAGCGCGGAGTAGCGCACGAGCGCTCGAACGGCCCGGCCCGTGCGTGTGTTGACGAGCTTGACGCTCTTGGCCGTGACGCTTCGAGGAGCAAGCCTCTTGGAGAACGAGACCTTGAAAGTGGAGGTGCGGCGAATCGCCTTCTGGCCCGCTTTCACGGAGAAGGCCGAGACCTGCGGATGCGTCATGTCGGGGGCGGACGCGGACCGGGCGAGTTCATAGAGCGCGAGGCCCTTACCGGCTGGCACGATGCTGCCGGCAAAGCCGCGAACCGTGTTGGCGAACGTGTCGAACATGCCCACGATGCGCCATCGGCTGTTGGAGCGCTCCAGCCACACGACGTTGGTCCCGTCCGTGGCCGGGGCTACCGAGTCGCCTCGGCTGTAGCCGACGGCGCCGCGGTAGCCGGCACCGTTGAGATCGAAGGACTCGATGCGGGTAGCCCGATCGGGCGAGGAGTCAGCCCAGTAGACGACGCCGGCGGCGACCGTGGGGGCGGTCTGCTCTCCCGGCGCTTGGCGGACCCACGCGAGCTGGCTCGTCTGGGTGTCGTAGGAGCGGATGTCCAGGTCGGCACCGTTGGACTCGGCCCACACCACGTAGCGGCCGTCCGTGTCGGGGAGGATCTCACGGTTGGTCGTCGTGGCGATCGGGCGTACCAGGCCGGTAGTCAGGTCGTAGAGCTTGACGTCCCCGTCCGTGCGCCCAAGGCCCTGCGCGGCGTAGTCTTCCCACACCACGATGTTGCCGGACACCCGCGGCCGCTTGGCGGGAGTGTTGTAGCTCCCCGCGACGGCTATCGACCGTCCGGTCGTCAGGTCGTACGCGGTGATCGTCGAGTTGTAGCCGTTGCCGGTGTTCTCCCACGCCACCCACTGCCCCGAGATGCTCGGGTTCAGGTGGTCACCGCCGGAGTTCGTCAGCTGTGTCTCGACGCCCGTCGCCAGGTTCTTCGCGAATATGTCGGCCTCGCCGGCGCGGTAGTCGACCCATACGACCACATCGCCGCTGATCGCCGGCTGGATCTGGTCGGACTCGGTCGGGCTGACGCGAGTCGGATAGCGCGAGCCGCGGTCGAAGACCATGACGCGGTAGCCGCCCGATGCGGAGAGCTGGTCGGACCAGACGACGCGCCCGCCCGAGACAGCAGGCGATTCCGGACGCGTGCCGCCCACTACCACCGGCAGCACACCCGCGCTCGCCCATCCCGCTCCGGCGATCACGACGCACACCAGCGCCACCAGGGCGACCGCCACACGCATGCGCGCGCGACCCGTAGGACCACTCATCGCTGTCATCCTCCCCAGGCGACACCACGACCGGACTGTTCGACTTTCACTGCTTGTGATGACGGACACACCGCCTCATCACGCCTATCGGTAACCCACCGTCGGCCCCCTGTGACCTGAGTCACACAACGCCACCCGTCAAGACAGAACGAGGGGCGCTAGTCGCGTCCCTCGTCGGATACTGCTGGAAACACAGTGATCGTGCCGGACACTACGGCAGACTCATAGTCGTATGGCAGTTGAGACACAGGTCGTCGTTCGACTCCACCTTGAATCTCGGCGAGGTCGACTCGTGCGGGAACACCTGAAAGCGCGGGTTGTCGGTGGACGTGGTGCCGTTCGGCGTCGTGACTGTGAAGGTGGCGGGACGAGCGCTCTGGCCGTCATCCGCGACCTTGCCCACATACCTGACGTCGCCATGACACTGCTGGCAGATCGGCGGATGGCGCTGCGATGACGGTTCCGCCGGGGCCTGGAGCATCAGGTACCCGCCGTTGGTGCGACCCATCGCGCCGAGCGTGAGCACGCTGCTCGTAGCCGAGCCTGAGAGCACTGGAACGTTACGGTATATGTAGGGAGTGGCCGCTGTGGCGGTGGACTCGACGGGGTGGTTGAACGCACTGCCCATGCTGTGGTTGACGCGGCCCTGATGGCACGCGCCGCACCAGTTCGACCCGTACTCGGTGATCGGCGTACCCGTGTAGACTCCCGGTCGCTGCTTGAGCAGTGCCGAGCTGGTGAAGGGCCTCACTCCGGCGTTCCACGTGGTCTCGTAGCTGGCCGTGCGGAGCCGGTCGGAGGTGAACGCCGTGACCACGCTGGAGCCGTGGGGGCTGTGGCAGTCATCGCACGAAAGCGTTCCACCGGGCCCGCTGAAGCTCACGGTTGCAGGACCGCCGTTCGCGGCGTCCCCGCCCGGCACGACGTTGGTCTTGTCGACACGATGGGCCGCGGCGACGGTCAGTCCGCGAGCCGCGAGCACGCCGTAGACTCCGTTGCCGCCCGTGCCGTCGTGGCAGGTCGCGCACGCGGCGCTGGCAGTGGCGGCCGGCAGGAGATTGGCGCTGGAAGCCTGGTGAACGGAGTGGCACACGCCGCACTTGGAGCTTGTGGTGGTGTAGTTGGCGTGGGGGCCGGTGCGCGACACGTCCACGGTGCCAGTGGTCGGCGAGCCCGCAGTCACGCCGTGACAGGCAGTACACGCGGTGAGCGACGATGTGACGGAACCGCCCTCGTTGTACGCAAAAGCGAACGCGGGAATGAAGAGCATCACCGCGAAAACGAGCAACGGAATGGCGCGACGCAACCTCACGGTTCTCCTTGATCCACCTATATCGTTCGGTCCCGCATGAGAGTGCGCGACGACAGTCGCGCGTTCAGCCTCTCGATTGTAGCGTCGAGGACCACTGGTCACAAGCCGTGCCGGACCGCCCGATTGCTCATCGGCCGACCAGCTGGAGCACCTGGACACGACCGTTCTCCTTGTCTGCGACGACGAGCCGGTCGCCTGATGCGTCCACGTCGTTGGGGAAGTTGAACTGGCCCGGCTCGGTGCCGCGCTCTCCATAACGCGCGTTAAGCTTCCCCTCTTGCGAAAGCGATACCAACTCGAATCCGAACGCGTCCGCCACGATGATCCGCCCATCCGACGTCACGGTGGCGCCGCGCGGAAGCTGGAGCGGCGCTGATGACTCCTGACTGCCCTGCGCGTTGGGGAGTGTCCCGTACGTCCATTTGACCTTTCCGTCCTTGCCATACGCGATCAAGCGCGCGTGGTTGGAGTCGGAGACGTAGACAGTCCCACCATCGGACACGGCTACTCCGTTGGGGTGGTCCAGGTCGCCAGGCGCGGTGCCCGGCTTCCCCCACTGCTTCAGGAGCTTCCCGTTGGTATCGAACTCGAAGGTCTGGTACTGGTCGGTGGCGTAGACCTTGCCCGCGCGGACGGCGACGGCCGTCACGGCGATGCCCTGCCCGTCGGCCCCGGAGCTGCCCTTCCCTACCTTCTTGTGAGCGTCGGGGAAGGCCCGAAGCGCCTTGCCGTCAGACGTGAACGCCTGCACCTGATCGTTGTGGAAGTCGGCGACATACACGGTGCCGTCCTGGCTGTCGACGCGGATGCCGATCGGGTAGTTGAGCTTGCCGAGTACCCATGTGTTCTTGGCGCCGGGCAGCGGCTTGGCCACTCCGAACGAACCGAACTCGAACAGGAACTTGCCGCGCGAGTCGAAGACGCAGATGCGATTGTTGCCGGTGTCGGACACGTAGATCCGCCCGTCGGTACCGAATGCCGCGCTCATGGGACGGTCGAACCGCGGCTTGTCCCCTGTCCCGGGCCCGTCGATGGTGAACACAGGCTTGATGCCGGCGCGGGTGCCGCCTCCCCGCGTGACCAGGGACGATCCGCCCATGAAGAACAGCAGCCAGACGATCAACGCGACGAGCAGCACGACGAGAGCGCCCGCGAGGATACCGAACGCCTGCCGCGCAGTCAGGTAGAAGCCGCGCTTCGAAGGCTGCGGCCCAAGCGCGCCGCCTTCGACGGCAGCCTGCTCCGACCCTTCGCCAGCCATGATCTCCTCGTCACTCATTTCGTACCACCTTGGAGTCTGCGGAGTGCGTCGCGCGCGGGCTTGAGGTCCGGCGCGAACTGAAGGGCGTTCTTGTAGGACGCGACCGCCTGGGACTTCTGGCCGGTGTTCTCGTAACCCACGCCGAGAAGGTACTGGAGGTCGGCGAGGTCTGGGTTGGCGTCGGCCACGGGGCCGACCGCCACGAGCAGCGACTTGTACTGCTTGTTGGAGGCGTAGTACTCACCGAGCGCCTTGGCCGCCAGCGCGTGCTTGGGCTCGATCTTCAGGACGGCCCACAGCGTCTTCTCGCCCGCCTTGGCCTTGCCGGTCTGGAGTTGCAGCAGTCCGGTGTTGTACAGCGCCGCGGTGTTCTTGGGATCGGCTGCCAGCACGAGCTGGTACTCGGCGATCGCCCTGTCGGTCTGCCCGTCGCGCTGGTACGCGTACCCCAGCTGCAGGAGCGCGTCCGTGTTCTTGGGATCCGCCTTGACCTTGGAGCTGAAGGAGATGATGTCGGCCTGCGCGGGCGTCATCTCGCGCGGCCTGCTGATGAGACCTCGCGCCACGAACCCGCCAACCCCGACCACGGCCACGAGGAGCAGCAAAACAACGAGAGCGAGCCATCCGGGAACCAGCTGTTCCTCGGCGGTGGCGCCGGGCCGGGCCTGCTTGGGCTCGCTCATGCGATCACAGCCCTTTCGCTAGATGGAAGGACAGTATCTGCAGCTCGACAGACAGGTCGACCTGGCGCAGCGTCACGTGTCCCGGCACCTCGAGCGTCACGGGTGCGAAGTTCAGAATGGAAAGGACGCCCGCGGCCACGAGCGTGTCAGCAACGGACTGGGCGGACTGGGCGGGAGTCGTGATGACCGCGATGTCCGCGGCCAGACCCGACAGCGTCGCCGCCTCGTCGAGGGATCGGACCGTGAGTCCGGCGCCCGCCTTCGTCCCGATCTTGTCCCGGTCGGTGTCGAAGACGGCCACCCACGTCATCCCGCGGTCGCCGAAGCCTCCGTAGTTCAGCAGCGCGCCTCCGAGGCGGCCGAGTCCCACGAGCACGACACGCCTCTGCACCGTCAGGCCGAGCACGCGTGCGATGTGGCCCGCGAGCACGTCGACGTCGTAGCCGAGCCCCCGGGTCCCAAGCTCCCCCAGGTGGTTGAGGTCCTTGCGGACCAGGGCGGCGTTGCCGCCGGACATCTGCGCTATGCCCACCGAGTTTATGACCGGTATCCGCATCGCTTGCGCTTCGTGGAGGCAGCGCAGATATACGGGAAGCCGGGCGATGGTGGAATCCGGGACCTGGTTCACGCGCTCTCCGGTCACGCTCGTCACTTGCCCGTCGCCGAGGCTGCTGCCGAGGCCGACGCCTCCACGGCATCGAGCGCGGATTGGGTCTGTTGGTTGGGTTGCAGCGCCAGCGCCTTGTCATACCACTTCTTCGAGTCGGCCCACATGCGCTTCTGCCGGTACAGGTCTCCCAGCATCGTGTACGGCTCGACGTAGACGGGATCCATCACCGACGCCTTCTTCGCAAGAGCGATGGCATCGTCGAACCTTCCCAGGCTCGCCAGTGCTATCGATCCCTGCACCCGCACGGCGGGACCGTACGGCTCCACGGCCATGCCCCGCTGAGCGATCGTCCACGCGCTCTCGTAGTACTTAGGATCGAAGTAGACGCCCGCCTGGTTGTACAGCGACGCGAGGAAGTTGTAGTTGTCGTACTCGGTGGGGACGAACGCGATGGCTTCCTTCATCGACTGCTCCGAGAGCCGGAAGGCGAGCTGGGCCTGATCCAACGAGGCCTTCGCGTCCTGGCCCTGTGCCTGAGCCTGCCGCGCCGTGTTCAGGTAGGCGTTCATCTGCTCCTGGTACGCCTGCCCCAACTGGGTGCGGTACATGTCGTTGTACGGGTCGAGTGTGATCGCCGTGATGGCCGCACCCACGCCGCTGTCGCCCGCCGAGCGGTCGAAGTTCGACTGCAGGTAGTAGTGGTCGGCCACCACGTAGACGATGTTGAGCGCCGTCAGCACGAGCGCGAGCGCCGCGGCGGTGGTGGCCAGGACCTGGGTCCACATCGGCGCGACGAACTCCACCCTGCGGGCGGTGGGCGCGAGGATGATCGCGAGCGCAAGCCACAGGAAGATCGTCGTGCCCGTGACCGACAGGCCGAACATCAGGTGCACGATGTAGCCGACCGCCGCCGTCCAGAAGGCGGCGACGACCAGCCGCTCCGCTCCGCTGTCGCGCGAGAACGCATTCTTGAAACCCAGCACGAGCGCGTACGCGAACGTGCCGTACAGCAGCAGGAAACCCGGAACACCCAGCGCGGAGGTCAACTGGAGCGGGTAGTCGTGCACGTTGTCCGCCACGGAAAGATAGCCGGCGTCAGCAGTGTAGGCCGCGGGCTTGAACTTGGGGAACACGAGGCGGAACGTGTCGGCGCCCCACCCGATCAGCGGACGAGCCTTGATGGCGTCCCAGGCCGCCTGCCAGATCTCGGTACGGCTCTTGCCCGAGCCCGACCCGATGTCGAAGATCGAGCGGAGACGGCTCCACACGTTCATGACCTCGCTCGTCGTGGTCAGGCTACGGCCCACGACGGCAGCCGCCGCGATGGCAGCGAGTCCGCCGAACGCGATGTCGACCTGCCCGGTCGGCTCAGTGGGCCGGAATGCCGGCACCTTGGCGACGACAGCGGCGATCACGAGCAGCACGAGCGCGACCGAACCGCCGATCCATGCCCCGCGTGTGAACGCGGTCACCCAGCACACCACGACCAGCCCGAAACCGAGCCAGTAGGTGATACGCCAGCGCCGCCGCCGCTCCGTGAGCGCCATCGCCAGCGAGACGGTGAGAGGGAAGATCAGGAACCCGCCGAGCAGGTCAGGGTTCCCGTACGTCGCGAAGGAGCGGTTCGCCTCAAAGGGAAGGACACTCCCCCAGTTGACCGGGTCGTGCCCGGTGTACTGGAGCAACCCGTAGCCCGCGACGATCATCGCCGAGACCACGAGAGTCCGCGCTATGGAGCGTATGCGGCTCGGTCGGTCGACGATCTGGACCGCCAGGAAGAAGGTCGCAGCGTACGTGACGAAGGAGAGGAAGCCTTCGAAGCGGCGGTACTTCCCGAAGATCGCCGTGGCCACACTGATCGAGGTGAACGAGGTGAGCAGCACCCATCCGAGCACTGCGACTATGAACCAGTCGATCTTGGTGCGGCGAAGTGTCCCCCCGCGCCAGAGGAACGTGAACGACCAAGCGCCCATCCCGACGATCACGCATGCGCGCATGATGAACACCTTCGCGATGTCGAACTGGTCGTAGGTCAGCGGCAGCGCCCAGAACGTGCCGAGGGCCGTGCCTTTGAACATGGCACCGAGCCAGTTGGCGTTGGTCATGGCCAGCGGGACCAGGAAGATCAGCAGGTGCAGGCTGATCCACACGATCTTCTCGGTGGTGTCCATCTCGGACATCGGGGAGACAGGAGGCTTGGATGCGGCGCGCGAGTCCGTGACGGGAGCGCGTTTCACCGGCGCCTTGGGTCCCGAGGTGCGGTCCTGCGATTTCTTCTTGCCGGCCACTCGCGCCTCCGGATCATCTGGCGCCGCGGCCAGTGAGGACCACGCGCACCGTGTCGAAAAGTATCTGAACGTCCATGAGCAGGTTCTGATGATACAGGTAAATGAGGTCGTACTTGAGCTTGCGCTGCGCCGTGGTGGCATAGCTGCCGCTGATCTGCGCAAGGCCGGTCACGCCCGGCTTCATACGGTACCGCTCGCGGTACCCGGGTATCTCTTGCAGGAATCGTTCCACGAAGAAAGCGCGCTCGGGACGCGGCCCCACGAAGCTCATCTCGCCGCGCAGGATGTTGATCAGCTGCGGGAGTTCGTCGATCCGGTATTTCCGCATGAAGCCGCCCAACGGCGTGATCCGCGGGTCGTCATCACACGCGAGCACGGGACCGCACAGCTTCTCGGCGTCCTTGACCATGCTGCGAAACTTCACGAGGGTGAACGGCTTCGTGTCGCGGCCGAGCCGCTCCTGCCGCAGCAGCACCGGCGCACCCATCGTCACAAGGATGAACAGGGCGAAGACAAGCATCACCGGGCTGAGCACGACGAGCATCAGCAGCGACAGCGCCACGTCGAGCGCGCGCTTGGCAACCGGGTACGCACCGCGGTGCGCGCGGTGCGTGATCTCCATGAGCGGGATGTCGGCGATGATCGCGTCGACCGTGCCGATGAAGATCTCGTACAGCTCCGGGATGACGTCCACGCGGACGTCGTGCGAGCTGTTGAGCGTGATGTCCTCGACCAGCTCGCGCAGCGCGACCGGGCTGGCCACGATCACGCGATCGATGTCGAGCTCGGTGACCAGGTGCGTCAGGTCGTGGACGATGCCGAGCAGGGGGATGTCGGCGTCAGCGGGATAGGCGGCGGCGAAGTCCTCGTCGCGAGCGACCATGCCCACGACCCGGTACCCCCACTTCTCACGCTTGCCGAGCTCCTCGGCCAGCTCGCGGGAGAGCGGACCCGCGCCGACGATGAGCACGCGCTGCTCCGGCCAGCGGATGGGCGTGAATCGCAGCGCCGCGAGACGCCAACCAACCAGCACGATCAGCTGCATGGGCCACGCGATGCCGATCACCAGCCGCGGGAACGAGTAGAAGGCGGGTCCGACCAGCAGCACGATGCCGAGCGTCAGCAGAGTGCTCAGCGTCACCGCCGCCACGACGGAGCGCACGATCGCCCAGAAGCTCTCGAGTCGCTCCGGCTCGTAGAGCCCATAGATCCACGCGCATGTCAGGTACACGACTGCCAGCAGCGGCGACAGGACCAGGAACGGGCGGAAGTTGAACATCGGCAGGTGACCGCCGAAGCGCAGCACGAAGGCAGCGACCATCCCGAGGAACCAGATGGCCGTGTCGGCCACGACCGATGCGAAGATGAAGCGTCCTCTCGACACGTCAGACACCCTTCCGCATCTCGTGCGCCTCGCGGTAGACATCCATCACGCCGGATGCCATCGCGTCGAGCGAGAACATCGCTCGCGCGCGGTCGCGGGCTTGCGCGCCGAGGCGCGCGCGCAGCTTGGGATCGTCGATCAGGCGACGAAGGGCCGCGGCGAGCGCGCCCGCGTCGCCCGGAGGCACGATGAGCCCGGTCACGCCATCCTGGTTCACGAACGGCACGCCGGTGGGCAGGTTCGTCGACACGACAGGAGTGCCGCATGCATGCGCCTCGACCTGCACCGCGCCGAACGCTTCGCTTCGCTCCACCGACGGCAGGCAGAAGACGTCGGCGGCGTGGTACCAGGCCACCAGCTCATCGTCCGGCACCGGCGGCATGAAAGTGATGCGGTCCGAGATGCCCGCGGCCACGGCGATCTCGCGCATCTTGCCCTCGAGCGGGCCTGTGCCGATGACCACGAGGTCCGCGTCGACGTCGGCCATGGCGCGGACAAGCACGTCGACGCCCTTGTAGTACACGAGCCTTCCGACGAACAGCACGATCGGACGTGTGTGGCCCTCGCGGAGCTTGGCGGCTCGCGCGAGTGTGGCGGGAGACCCTTCGTAGCGGGCCAGGTCGTAACCGAACGGGACGACCCGGCACTTGGCCGCGACCGGCTGCAGGAACTCGGAGTGCTCGATGAGGTTCGGCGAGCCGGAGATGATGAGGTCCGCCTTCGCGAGGAAGCGGCGCAGCAGCGGCGAGTAGGCGGCCAGCGCGACCTTCTGCCGCACGATGTCGCTGTGGTAGGTCACAACCGTGGGCAGGCCGGCGTGCGCGCGGAGCCACGACACCTCGCCCCACGGGTACGGGAAGTGAAGGTGCAGCAGGTCCGCCGGGTCGGGGCGCGTGGCCTCGAGGCGGATGGCGTCGCGCATGCCCAACGCGACCGGTGTCGACGACGCCGCGAACGCGCGACCGAGTCGCATCACGTCCACTCCGGCGATCACCTCGCGGATCGTCTCCGGACCCTCGTTCGCCACGATGGCCCTTACCTGAGCGTGGTCGCGAGACACCAGGGCCTCGGCGAGGTACCGCACGTGGTACTCGATGCCCCCGAGGTGTGGCGGGTAGTACTTGTTGAGCATGGTGACGCGCATCTAAGCAGTGCCCTCCGCCATGCCGCGGCCCGCGGCGAGCAACTCGTCGACCACGCCCATCGTCGAGGCCTCGGCGTAGATGCGGATGAGCGGCTCGGTGCCCGACGCGCGCATGAGCAGCCATGCGTCATCGGGCAACAGGAACTTGATGCCGTCCTCGCGGATGATGCGGCTGACGGCCAGACCCGCGATCTCGGTCGGCGCGAGACCCGGCCACGAGGCGACGAACGCGTCCTTCACGGCCGGATCCAGCTTGAGGTCGACGCGGAGGTACTCCATCGGACCGGTCAGGGCGATGAGGTCGTCGACCAGCTCGCCGAGGCCCTTGTGGTGCTGCGCCATCATCTCCGTGAGCATGAGCGCCATGAGCAGGCCGTCGCGCTCGCGGACGTGGGAGGGTATGCCGATGCCGCCGGACTCCTCGCCACCGAGCATGACGCCGCCGCGAGCCATCTCCTCGTAGATCCACTTGAAGCCCACCGGCGTGGTGATGACCTCGATGCCGAGTTTGGCGCCAAGCCGGTCCACCAGCACCGACGTGGACAGCGTCTTCACGATCGTGCCGCGCTGCCCCTTGTCCTGATACAGGTGTCGAGCCACGAGGCAGATGATGCGGTGCGGGTTGACGAAGGCGCCGGTGCGGTCGGCGGCGCCGATGCGGTCGGCATCGCCGTCGGTGATGAAGGCGGCATCGAGGCCGCGCTCACGAACGAGAGCCCGGACCTCGTCGATGTGCGGCGGGATCGGCTCCGGGTGCAGGCCCGCGAAGCCCGGATTGAGCTCGTGGTGGATCTCCGTGACGTCCACGCCGAGCGACCGGAGCATGTCCGCGAGGTAGCCCTGGCCAGCGCCGTACAGCGGGTCGACGGCCACCTTGAGGCCGGCGGCCGCGATGGCCTCGGCATCCACGAGCGAACGGAGCGAGGTCAGGTACGGCCCCATGAGATCGACGACCTCGTACTCGCCGCGCTCGGTGGGGGCGGCGGTCTTGAGCTCGGCCTCGACGCGATCGGTGAACGAGACCGGGGATGCTCCGCCGTCGGACATGCGCAGCTTGAAGCCGAGGTACTCGGCGGGATTGTGGCTGGCGGTGAGCATGACGCCGCCGACGGCCTCGTCGTCATGCGCGACGGTCCAACACAGCGCCGGGGTCGGGCAGTACCGGTCGGTGACCCGGACACGAAGGCCGTGCGAAGCCAGTACCTCGGCCGCCGCGCGCGCGAAGGCCGCGGCTTCGAAACGCGTATCATGCCCGACGTAGATGAGCCCACCGGGGTTGTCGGCCGCGAACACGCGACCGGCGGCGTCCGCAACACGGCGCAGGTTGAAGTAGGTGAAGTCCTCGGCGATGACCGCGCGCCAGCCGTCCGTACCGAAATGCACTTGCTCAGCGGCCATGTCGAGCACCTTCCATCCGGGAGCGTCCCATTCTAGCCCATGAGTGGGCGCACGGCGTCGCGCAGGTCGCCCCCTGTGAACAGAACTCCACGAGCGATCCCGGCGGCGCGCGCGGCCTCCAGGTCGCCGGGCTTGTCGCCCACCATGAACGACCGCTCCACGTCCACGTCCCACTCGGCGATCGCGCGAAGGAACATGCCCGGGCGCGGTTTGCGACACTCGCAGTCCTCGCGCCAGCCGGGCAGGGCTTCTGTGGGGTGGTGCGGGCAGTGGTAGACCGCGTCGACGTGGGCGCCCGCGTCCGCGAGCCGCTCCGCCATCCACGCGGTGAAGACCTCGAAGTCGCTCTCGGTGTAGAAGCCGCGACCGATGCCCGCCTGGTTGGTCACCACGATCACCAGGTAGCCGGCGTCGTTGAGCTCGCGGACGGCCTCGATGGCGCCGGGGAGCCACACGACCTGCTCGGGCTTGTGGAGGTAGTTCACGTCCACGTTGAGCACGCCGTCGCGGTCGAGGAACGCTACCGGCCGGCGTCGCCATGCGGCCACCGCGGTCTGCGCCAGTTCGAGCGAATCCGGCACGCCGATGTCGATGAACAGCCCGTCGTAGACCGCACCGTACAGCTCGCCTTCCACGACGAGCCGCGGGAACACCTCGGTCTCCAGCGAGTGCGGCTCGCGCGGCAGCGACCGCAGCAGCGAGGACTGCACACAGTACACGCCGCCGGACACGAGGCCGGGGCCGGAAACGCCCTTCTCGTCGAAGGCGGCGACGCAGGCGGTGGGAGCGGCGACGGCGCGGCGGTCCCCGTCAGCGGCATCCCCGCCACCGGCCACCCGCACCGATCCGTACCGCGAAGCGTCCTCGACCTCGCGCAGGGCGATGACCGCGCGGGCGCTGCCGGCCGCTGCCGAGCGCAGCCGCACCGCGAGGTCCAGGTAGTTGACGTCGAACAGCGAGTCGCCGTTGAGGACGAGCGCCTCGTCGGTGGTGACGTGCTCAGCGGCCAGCGCCAGCGCACCACCCGTGCCCATGGCGCTCTCTTCGCGCGAATAGACAGCTTGCAGACCGAAAGCGGAGCCGTCGCCGACGTGGGACTCCACTTGCTCTCCGAGGCGGCCCACTGCGAACACCACGCGTCGCACGCCGTGGCGACGCAGGTCCCACAGCAGGTGGTCGACGAAAGGACGCCCCGCGACGGGCATCAGGCACTTCGGCGTGGCGGCCGCCAGGTCACCCAGACGGGTGGCGAGGCCGCCGGCCAGGATCACCGCGTCCGGGACCACAGTGCTTCCTCCACGAGACCGCAGATGATGTGAGCGATGAGGATGTGGCCCTCCTGCACGCGCGGTGTCGACGGCACGTCGACCGCCAGCAGTACGTTGGCGAGCGCGCCCATGTCTCCCCCGCCGCGGCCGGTCATGGCTATCACGCGCATGCCGGTCTCGCGCGCCGCGTGCATGGCGCGGATCACGTTCGGGCTCGTGCCGGACGTCGAGATCGCCCACAGCACGTCGTCCTCTTCGCCGTGGGCCGCGACCTGACGCGCGAAGACCTCGTCGAAGCCGTAGTCGTTGCCGATAGCCGTCACGGCCGACGAGTTGGTGTGCAGCGCGAGCGCCGGCATCGGCTTGCGCTCGATCAGATACCGCCCGACGAACTCCGCCGCGATATGCTGCGCGTCGGCGGCCGAGCCGCCGTTGCCGCACACGAGCAGCTTCTTTCCTCGCCCGAAGGCTCCGGCCAGCATGTCCGCCGCCGCGACGATCTGCGGCTTCAGGTGCTCGACTGCGTCGACCATGACGCGGTGTCCGGCGATGTTGTGTTCCACGTCCAGCGTGGCCCGGGCGGAATCTAGACGCTCCATGAGCGCATCCCCTCCTGAACGACTGAGAAGTTGACGAGTTCGGCGCCGTTCTCTCGCAGCGCCTCCTGGACGGCGAAGCGCCTCGACGGGTCGGCGAGGAAGAACATGAACCCGCCGCCGCCCGCGCCCGACACCTTGCCGCCGAGCGCGCCAGCCGCACGCGCCGCCGCGTAGACCTCGTCGATGCGGCTCGTGGAGATGCCTTCGGCCATGCGCTTCTTCGCGAGCCAGCCGGCGTGCATGAGTTCGCCGAACTCCGTGAGCTTGCCGAGCAGCAGCGCGCGCTTCATCTCGTGGGCGATGGACTTGAGCTCGTCCATGGCGCTGACCGCGTCGGCGCGGCCGGATGTGAAGTTATCGACCTGCCGCTCGATGATATGCGAAGAGAAATGCTGTCCGCCCACGTACGCGAACACGAGGCTGTACTCCAGCTCGTAGAGCGTCTCGGGCCTCAGGCGAAGAGGATTGACGACCGTGCCGCCGCGCTCGAACTCGATGAAGTTGACGCCGCCGAATGCTGTGGCGTACTGGTCCTGCCGCCCGCCCTTGATGCCGACGTCCACGCGCTCGATCTCGTAGGCGAGCTCGGAGAGCTGGTAGCCGTCGAACGGCACGCGCAGGTGCTCCGCGAGCGCGCCGATGAGCGCCACGGTGATCGCGGAAGACGATCCCAGGCCGGAGCCCGGAGGCGCGTCGTTGTGCAAGAAGACCTCGAGGCCGTCGGTCAGGCCGAAGTCGCGGCGGAACCGGTCGATGACGGCCAGCGCGAGCTTGAGCTGCCCCTCGTAGACGAACTCCTCATCGAGCGCGAAGGAGACCGAGGTGTCGTAGTCGAGGCTGCGGACCTCGATCCGCTCGCCGCCCGGTATCAGGGTGGCGTACGCGAACCGGTTGACGGTGCAGGAGAGCACGGCGCCGCCGCGCTCGTCGCAGTACGGAGAGACGTCGGTTCCGCCGCCTCCGAAGCTGATGCGCAGCGGTGATCGCGCGCGGATGGTCATGGGCTCTCCCGCGAGGGTCGGTGGTGTTGGGGCTATTCTCGCACAACGGGATGGCCGGGCGGGCGTGCCTGGGGGGCTCCCGGCCGGTCGGTGATGGGTCGCATGATGCTCCCGACAGGCGAATCTGATACCCTGTAGGGTATCTACATCATTCGCTCATCTGGAGGTCTCCATGTATCTCGACCGCTATCTGCGCCTCATCGCCGGCGTCTTCGTCCTGGCCTCGGTCGCCCTCGGCTACTTCGTGAACCCTCTGTGGCTGCTGTTCACGGCCTTCGTCGGCCTCAACCTCGTGGTCGGCGGCACGTTCAACTGGTGCCCGATGATCGCGATCCTTCGCAAGTCCGGTGTCCGCGAGCTGCCCGAGGGAGCCTGCGCCTGTAAGTAGGCTGATCGACCGGGGCTCACGCCATCTCCCGGTACACCGCCAGCGTCAGCTCCGCCGTCCGCTCCCAGCTGAAGTCGGCTGCCCGCCTCGGGCCGGCCTCGCTCAGCCGCGCGCGCAGGACCCCGTCGTCGAGGACACGCACGATCGCATGGGCGAGCGCGCCGGTGTCGCCGGCGGGGAACAGCAGCGCCGCGCCGCCTGTGACCTCGGGCAGCGACGACGAGTCCGCGGCCACCACCGGCGTGCCGAACGTCATCGCTTCCAGCGGTGGCAGGCCGAAGCCCTCGTACGTGGAGGGGAAGACGAACGCCGACGCCTGAGCGTACAGGGCGCGCAGGGTGGCGTCGTCGACACGACCCGTGAAGTGGATGCGTGAGGCGGAGCGGTCATCGCCGAGGATCGACTCCACGTAGCCGGGAACCTCGCGCCCGACCAGCAGCAACTTGAGTCCGATGCGCTCGGGCGCCACCTTCGCGAAGGCGCGAAGCAGCGTGGGCAGGTCCTTGTTCGGCTTCGTGTTGCCCATGGACAGCAGGTACGACTCGCCGTCGGTCAGTCCGTACTCGGGCGGGACAGCGCCTACCGGCCCTTTCGTGAAGTCGTCCACCGCGTGCGGCACCATCACGAGCTTGGCCATCGCGCGCGGGTAGAGCCGCTCCACGTCGTCCGCGGTATGCGAGGAGTTCACGAGGATCCGGTCCGCGACGCGCGTGGCCCGGTCGTTCCAGAATCGGTAGACGAGCCGCTTGGCTGGCGACGGCATCACCGATGGCATGATCAGAGGCGTCAGGTCGTGGAGCGTCACCATGAGCGGATGCGGCGCCGGATACGGCGTCGGGAAGTGGAGGCAGTGCGTGATGTCGGGCCCCACGTCCCGCGCGATGCGACCCAGCTCCAGCGCGCCCGCCGGTCCGAACGGGTGCGCCGTCGCACGCACGACATCCGTGCGCAGCTGGCTCGACACGGGCGGGACGTCCTTGGCCGCGACCACTTGCACCACGTGCACATCACCACGGGCCGCGAGGGCGCGCGCCAGACCCGTCGCGTAGCGGCCCACGCCGGTCCACGTGGCCATGCGGCAGTCGAGCAGGATGCGGAGTCTGTCCTTCATGTATCCTTGGTTTCGCGTGAGTGCGGGCCTTGACCTGCTCGTTTCCTCGCCCGACCAGTATAGCCGCTGGCACAACCCGGCGGCCGCCACGGGAGGTTCCCCATGAAGGAGTTGCGAGCGGCCGTCATCGGCGTCGGAGCGATGGGACGGCATCATGTCCGCATCCTGGGCGGGATGCGCGGCGTCAGCTTGGAGTGGGTGGTCGACCGCGACACCGCGCGTGCCACCGAGCTCGCCGAGCCGTGGGGCGCCAAGATCACGGACAGCGTCGCGAACCTTCCCGAGGTCGACATCGCGGTCGTCGCGGTCCCCACGGAGTTGCACCATGCTATCGCGTCGGAGCTGATGGAGCGCGGCGTGTCGGTGCTCGTGGAGAAGCCCCTCGCATTCACGGTGGATCAGGCGGCCGATCTGGTGCGCCTGGCCAAGAAGCAGCGTGTGACGCTCGCGGTCGGCCACGTGGAGCGGTTCAACGCGGTGGTCCGCACGCTCGCCGCCATGAAGCTCGAACCGCAGTTCCTGCAGTTCGAGAGGCTCTCCCCGTTCACGCCGCGCATCACGTCGAGCGTGGTGTCCGACCTCATGGTCCACGACCTCGACCTCGCCTGCATGCTCGCCGGCGCGCGACCTGTGCGCGTGGAGGCCGCGGCGGTCAAGGTCTTCTCCGATTCGGCCGATGTCGCGACGGCCATCCTGGAGTTCCCCAACGGCGCTATCGCCTCGCTCTCGGCCTCGCGGGCCACGCAAGACAAGGTCCGACAGATCCACATCACGGAGCGCGAGCGCTACATCGTGGCCGACTGCCTTCGCCAGGACATCCTGGTCAAGCGCGAGACGTCAGTGGAGTTCCCGCCCTCCGAGCCCAACCTCTACCGCCAGGCCAACATCGTCGAGATCCCGTACCTGGACCGCAGCGGCGAGCCGCTCACGCTGGAGCTCACCGACTTCGTGACCGCCGTGCGTCACAAACGCCGTCCCGCGGTGTCGGGCGAAGACGGGCTGCGGGCGGTCGAGGTCGTGACCGAGGTAGAGCGGGCGGCGGGGATCGCGTAAGGCGGCTACGGCTGGAAGCGAAGCCCGAGTCCGACGCGGGCCGCTAGCCGCAGTCCCCAGAGGTTGTACGCGTCGCAGTACCGGAAGAAGCTCTCGCGGTATGCGTTCAGGACGAAATCGGTGGGCACGTCGGCGCGCCCCAAGTGATGGATGGCCTTCGCCGCCGGTTCGATCGCCACGTCCCAGCCATGGTCGCGCATCCGGTGGCACCACTCGACGTCCTCGTAGTACAGGAAGTACCCGGGATCCATCGGGCCCGCGTCCTCGATCGCCTCGCGACGGACGAGCATGGCCGCGCCGGTGGTCCAGTCGACGCTCCGGGGCTGCGCGAAGTCGCGCGGATGCATCTCCGGGTTCCCCCGAAGGCGCTGCCACAGCCTCCACACGCGCAGGCCGACGACCTGCGGCAACGACGGGAACAGCCCGAACGACATGGCCTGGAGCGTCCCGTCGGCGTTGAGTATCTTCGCGCCGACGACCCCCGTGCGCGGATGCGCGTCGGCGTACGCGACGAGCGCGTCGAGCGCGCCAGCCTCGAGCTCGGCGTCGGGGTTGAGCAGCAGCATGTAGCGGCCGCTCGTCGCCGCGATCGCGATGTTGTTCGACGCGGCGAACCCGTCGTTGGGAGCAGCGATGGTGGTGATGCCGGGGTGCGCGAGCGCCACCCCCGCAACCGCGCCGTCCGTACCGGCGGCGTCGATGACCACGACCCGGTCCTCACCCGCCTCGCGGGCCGCCGAAGCCACCGCGGGCTCGAGCAGCGGGCCGGCATTGTGGGCGACGATCGCCACGTCGACGTCATGGGTGCCCACGGCCCGGCCTACCTGTTCGCCATGAAGCGCGCGAGTGAGTCGTGCCACTCGGGCATCGTCACGCCGAGCGCCGCCGCCTTGGAGCAGTCGAGTACCGAGTTCGCGGGGCGCGCGGCCTTGGTCGGGAAGGCGCCGGACGTCACGGGTTCCAGTTCGGTCGGCAGGCCCGCGAGCCGCAGGACCTCGCCCGCCAGCTCGAATCGCGAGCACGAGCCGGTGCCCGCGAGATGGAACAGCCCGTGCGCGCCGGCCCCGACCAGCCCGACCAGCGCGGTCGCCAGGTCGTACGTGTACGTGGGCGAGCCGATCTCGTCGGTCACAACGGAGAGCCTGGGGCGCGAGGCCGCGAGCTCGAGGATCTTGACGGGGAAGTTGACGCCGTTCTCGCCGAAGACCCACGCGGTCCTGGCGATGATCGCCTCGGGATACACGTCGGCCACCGCGACCTCGCCCGCCAGCTTGGACGCTCCGTAGACGGACAGCGGATCGACGGGGTCGGTCTCGAGGTACGGACCTTCCTTGACCCCGTCGAAGACGAAGTCCGTCGAGACGTGCACGAACGCGAGGCCCGCGTTGCGCGCAGCCCGCGCGAGCAGCCGCGCGCCGAACTCGTTGACCAGGTAGGCGGTCTCTGGATCTTCCTCGGCGCGCTCCACGTTCGTGTACGCGGCGGCGTTGACGAGCACGCCTTGTTCGCCGGCAGCCAGGCACTCCGCGGTGAAGACGGCCACCGCCCCGTCGACCGCGACGGTGTCGGTGATGTCGAAGTGGCGCTCGCCGGGCGCCGAGCACGTCGCACCGCGCTCGCCCAGCACCCGCTGCAACGCGGTGCCGAGCATACCGCCGGAGCCCGCGACCAGATAGCGACGCTCGCTCTCAGCCACGCCTACGAACGCTCCTCGTACCAGCGCTTGCGCCACTCGGCGAACTCGCCGGTGCCGTGCTTGATCTTCTTCCACCACTCGGGGTTGTCCCGGTACCAGCGTATGGTCTCGCGAAGGCCGTTCTCGAAGTCGACCTTGGGCGTCCATCCGGCGGCGGCCATCTTGGAGCAGTCGAGCGAGTAGCGGCGGTCGTGGCCGGGACGGTCGGCGACCCACTTGATCGTGTCTTCGCCAAGGCCCAGCTCGTCCAGGATGATCGAGGTGATCTCGCGGTTGGTGCGCTCGTTGCCGCCACCGACGTTGTAGACCTGGCCGGGCTCGCCGTTGAGCAGCGCGAACTCGATGCCGTCGGCGTGGTCGTCGGCGTGCAGCCAGTCGCGGACGTTCATGCCGTCGCCGTACAGCGGCACTTTCTCGCCTTCGAGCGCGTTGGTCACGAACAGCGGGATGAGCTTCTCCGGGTACTGGTAGGGGCCGTAGGTGTTCGACCCGCGGGTGATCACGACCGGCGTCCCGTAGGTGATGTGGTACGCGAGTACCTGCAGGTCGCCGCCCGCCTTGGAGGCGGAGTAGGGGCTCGACGGCTTGATGGTGTCGGTCTCGGTGAACGAGCCGGAGTCGATGGAACCGTAGACCTCGTCGGTGGAGACCTGCACCATGCGCGAGATGCCGTGCGCGCGCACGACCTCGAGCAGCGTGTGGGTTCCGAGGATGTCGGTGTGCAGGAACGCCTCCGGCTCCGCGATGGAGCGGTCGACGTGGGTCTCGGCCGCGAAGTTGACGATGGCGTCGACGCCACCGGCGGCGGACTCCACGGCGGCGCGGTCGCAGATGTCACCGTGCACGAAGCTGTAGCGGGGGTCTTCGGCCACCGGGAGCAAGTTGTCCAGGTTGCCGGCGTACGTCAGCTTGTCGAAGCAGACGATCTCCCAATCGGCATGCTTGGCAAGCATCCTTCGCACGAAGTCGGAGCCGATGAACCCGGCTCCACCGCAAACAAGAAGCCTCATCCGTTCTTCACTCCCCAGTCGTAGCCGATCTCCGGATCATCGAACGGCTTGCGAAACTCGTCGGGCTCTTCGTAATCGTAGAGCTCGGTCGGGACGTTGATGATGCTGGCGGGCTCCGTGCCCACCGCGGTGAATCCGTGGTAGACGCCCTTGGGGATGATCAGGAGGCGCTGGCGCTGGTACCCGATAACGAACGTGTCGGTCTCACCCTTGGTGGGCGAGTCCTCACGCGAGTCGTAGAGTGCGATCTTGGCCATGCCGGACACGCACACGAAGTGGTCGGTCTGCTTCTTGTGGTAGTGCCAGCCCTTCACGACGCCGGGATACACGACGGTCATGTAGACCTGGCCGAACCCCTGGTAGTCGGGGTCGTCGCTGCGGAACATCTCCATGAGCATCCCGCGGTCGTCCGGGACGACCTTGAGGTCCTTGATCTTCACGCCTTCGATCACTTGGTTTCTCCCAACACGACGAGGCGCGCGGTGTGGCGCCTGCTGGGCCGCTGTCGGCATTCGGACACCGCACAGTGTACCCGAACACGCTGAAAGGTTGGGATCAGCCGGTCGGGTGATCCGCTGCCGTGGCCTCCGCCAGGCGGGGTGCGGCGGACCTGCCGCCCAACCAGAGCGCTCGCGTCACCTTGTTCCGATCCAGCAGCCACGAGAGCCCCGCTGTGAGCGCGAGTGTCGCCGGGAAGACGACCCAAGGCGAACGCATGCCAAGGCTGACGAGGAGTGCGATGGCGGGAAGCTGAGCACCGCACACGCCGAGCGAGTGGGCGCCGAGCCACGCCGGCGGGGCGATACCCCGCTCCGGCAACATCGCCACGAGTTCAAAGCACATCCAGATGCCGACCATCGAAAGCAGGAAGCCCGGCACCTCCGTGCGCGCGAATGACAGCGGAGCATTCCACGGCCGCGGGACGCGGGCGATAGGCCCGGCCAAGCCCGCACGCAGGTACCAGCAGCCGGCATAGAGCACCACCGCAGCCGTGAGACGCCGCCAGTCCGCGCGCCACCGCAGGGGCCCGCGACCCCGAAGCAGGGCGCCTGCAGCCACGAACGGAAGGATCATGCTGGTCTCGATGAGTCCGAACGGCGAGCCGACCCCGAGCCACGTGATCGCTCGTGGGAGCACGAGTGAGGCGGCCAAGCAGACGGCGAGCGCGAGGCCTGCCGGACGCACCCGATTGACGCCGTAGACGATCAGGCTCGAGAAGAACAGCGGAGGCAGGAACCAGACGGGGCCTGCGACTCCGCCAGTGGGATTGAACAACGCCGCCGCGACGAACCGTGGGAGACCGCCCTTGTTCACGAAGAACAGCGCCGTCTGGGGATCGACCCAGTAGACGACCACCCATGCGACGAAAGGAATCATGAGCGTCAGGAACCTGCCGCGCGCGAAGACACCGAAGGAACGGGCCGAAGAGGCTGCCAGCAGGTAGCCACTGACGAGTGCGAAGGCGTTGACACAGAAGGGCGCGGACAGCGTGAGCATCAGGTACCAGAAGGTTCCGAGCTTGGACAGGTCGGCCCAGGTCCCCGCGAACGTGGGAGCCAGTCCCGGGCCGGATCGGTAATTCAGGAACGCCCAACCCAGATGCTGCACGACTATCAGGGAGATCGCGAGGCCTCGGAGCGCGTCGATGCGAGCGTCTCTTGGGTTGCGGGCGCCTCCGGCCAACCGCGCCCCACCTGTGCCCGGGTCGTTGGCGATCAGCACGTCAGACGATCTCGACTTCCGACTTGTCGCCCAGCATCACGCGGGTGGCCGCCGGAACGCCGTCCGCGCGGCGGACGACGGCATCGCAACCCATGAGGCTGTCGGCAAGGCGGCGGCCGATGTTCTCCACGCGGGCACGGGGAAGCAGGATCGAGTGCTCGATCTCGCTGCCGATGACGGCGCACCCGTCGTGGATCGAGCTGTACGGTCCGATGTACGCGTCGCGGATGACGCAGCCCTCGCCTATCACGGCGGGACCGCGCACCACGGAGTTGACGATGGTGGTGCCGACGCCGACCTTCACGCGGCCGTGGACGCGCGTGGATGCGTCGACTTCGCCATGCATCTCGGAGACGATCATGTCGAGCATGATCCGGTTCGCCTCGAGCATGTCGTCGAGCCTGCCCGTGTCCTTCCACCAGCCGGTGATGATGTGCGGGCGAACGGTGTAGTCGTTGTCCACGAGCCACTGGATGGCGTCGGTGATCTCGAGCTCGCCACGGGGAGAGGGCTCGATGGCGTTGACCGCCTTGAACACCTCGCTGTCGAAGAGGTAGACACCCACGAGCGCGAGGTCGCTCGGCGGGTCGACGGGCTTCTCGATCAGACGCTTGATGGTGCCGTCGGCGGCCAGCTCGGCCACTCCGAACTGCGACGCGTTGGGCACGTGGGCGAGCAGTATCTGGGCGTTGCAGCCGCCGGCCCGGAACTCGTCGATCAGGGCGGTGATGCCGTTGGCGATGAGGTTGTCGCCCAGGTACATCACGAAGGAGTCGCCGGCCATGTAGTCTTCCGCGATCTTGACGGCGTGCGCGAGGCCGAGCGGGGCGTCCTGAGGGATGTAGGTGATGGAGACGCCCCACTTGGAGCCGTCGCCCAAGGCGGCCATGACCTCGTCCGCGGTGTCGCCCACGATCACCCCGATATCGGTGATCCCGGCATCACGGATGGACTCTATCGCGTAGAAGAGGATAGGCTTGTTGGCCACGGGCACCAGCTGCTTTGCGCGGGTGAACGTGATAGGGCGCAGGCGCGAGCCCGTGCCACCTGCGAGGATCAAGGCTTTCATCATGCCTCCTGGTCGTGACGAACCATCGCATCATATCAGAACCCCCCGGCCGCCCGATGACGTCCCGGTGACGTCTCAGGCCGTCCAGCCGACACGTGCCGACGCTCCTGTGGCGGCCGTCGTCGTGCTTTTCCAGCCCCCGGCGACCGTCTTGGAGAACGTGGCGTCGTACGCGGATCAGGTGTCCGCCGTCTTCGCGATAGACAACACGCCGGAGCCGGACGCGACCTTCGTGGCCGCGCTTCGCGAGGTGCCGGGCGTGACCTACATCGCCAACGGCGCGAACCTCGGGATCGCGACGGCACTCAACATCGGAGCCCGCGCGGCACGCGACGCCGGCTTCGCATGGGTGCTGACGATGGACCAGGACAGCACGGCGACGCCGGGGATGGTCGGACGGCTGAGGGCGTGCGCACTCGGCGCGACCGGCCGCGTCGGGCTCGTGTCGCCGGTGCACCGGCAGGTCGGCGGCGTAGAGCGCGAGGTCGCCGCCGACTGCCATGAGGTGCTCACTGCGATGACGTCGGGCAACGTCGTGAGCCTGGAGGCGCTCGAGTCGGTGGGCTGGTTCATGGACGACCTGTTCATCGACCAGGTCGACAACGAGATCTGTCTTCGCTTCTGGCGCGAAGGCTTCCGGGTCCTAGAGGCCGGCGACGCCGACCTGGTGCACCGTGTAGGCGACGTGCAGAAGCACCGCTTCCCCTACCCCGCCTACTCTTCGAACCACTCCGCCATCCGCCGCTACTACATCGCGCGCAACCGGATGTGGGTGGGCCGGATGTACGAGTCGGATCATCCGGAATTCGGACGGTTCGAGCGCGCGCAACTGCGCAAGGACATCCTCAAGATCGTGCTGTACGAACGCGAGAAGGGCCACAAGCTCGCGATGATCTGGCGCGGGTGGCG
>JANYJF010000003.1 GCA_025361885.1 Coriobacteriia bacterium | reverse complement strand
GAGCGGCGAGATGATCGGGATGCCGCCGCCGACCGCGGCCTCGAACGCGATGTCGACGCCCGCCGTGGCGGCCGCCTCCATGACCTCCTGCCCGTGAGCGGCCATGAGCGCCTTGTTGGCCGTGACCACCGACTTGCCCGCCTTGAGCGCACCGACCACCACTTCGCGAGCCACACCCACGCCGCCGATGAGCTCGATGACGATGTCGATCTCCGGGTCCGCGATGATCGCGAAGGCGTCGTCGGTCACGCGCTCGGCCGGGATCCCGAGTTCCACGGCGCGCTCCACGCGGCGGTCGGCCACACGCGTGAGCTCGATGTCGACACCGGCCCTGCGTCGGAAGTCCGCGCCGTGACGGGTGAGTATCTCCACGACTCCGGATCCGACCGTGCCCAGACCGATGAGGCCGACCTTGACTGTGCGCATGGGGTTTCCTTTCGGGGCGTCGCGCCCGCGGCGCGTGCGGCTGCGGACGAGTGCCATTGTACCCGAGGAGATGAGAGGCGACTTCTTCGCGAGTAAGACAAGTCTCATCCCCCTCTCACCAACCGCTCATACGCCACACCGATGGTCTAGGACGTCATGCAAAGAGGCGGTCCGCGCCACGAGGTCGCCGAAGACCCGCACCAGGAGGTCAACTTGAACAAACGAATCACCGCAATGTTCGTAGGGGCTGCGACGTTCGCAGTCGTCGCAGGATTCGCGAGCACGGCCTACGCGTTCCCGACCAAGACCACGGCGTGCACGAGCTGCCACGGCGGTCCGGATGCGCAGATCGCCATCAAGGCGACGCAGGTGTCCAACACTGGTACGAACGCGACCTACAACGTGTCCGTGGCGTCGCCGTACGGTGGGGTCGTCGGCTGGACCGTACTCAGCGGCTCCACCAACGTCGCGAACGCCACCGCGTCGACCGGCTCGTTCACCGTCGCCGACGGCCAGACCTACGCCCTGTGGTCGGTAGACAGCCTCGGTGCCGCGAACTTCGTGACGCTCAGCCCGGTCGCCCCGGCGCCCGTGCCCGTCCCGGTCCCCACCCCGGTTCCCGTCCCCACCCCGGTCCCGACCCCCGTGCCCGTACCTGTGCCGATCCCCGTCCCGACCCCGGTGCCGACTCCGGTCCCGACTCCCGTGCCCGTACCTGTGCCAGTCCCCACCCCGGTGCCGGTGCCGGTTCCCGTTCCCGTTCCGGTTCCGGTTCCGACTCCGGTCCCGACTCCCGTGCCGACGCCCGTGCCCGTGCCTGCACCCGTGCCCGCGCCGATCGTGAAGTCCGGCCCGGTCACGCTGCACCTGACCGCGCGCCACGGCCGCGGCTTGTCCCGCACGATCGTCGTTCTGGAGAACGTGCTGACCCACGAGCGTTTCGTGGCCAAGACGGACCGTAGGGGCAACGTCACGTTCTCGAGCGTGCCGTTCGGTACCTACCAGGTGCGAGTCGGCTCCGTGCGCCACGGTCGCGCCATGGGCCAGATCACAGTCGGTGGCGACACGTCCACACGTTCGTTCTCGATGGTGTCGAGGATGAGCCGCCGCTAAGGCGACCGACTCGATCCCGATCTCTCAGCAGAAGAGGGCCTGCACCGTGGCGGTGCAGGCCCTCTTCGCGCTTCAACTGCGAGATACGGGAGCGCACACCTCCACCGCCCACGCGGCGAGACGGCGGGCGTTCTCCACGGCTGCCGTCGCCTCGGCAGCATTGAGCGGATGCTGGTCGTACTCAACAGTGTTCTTCAGGCGAAGGAGACTTGCCAACTGGCGACGTCGGGTCGCGGTGAACGCGGCAACGTGTTGCTCGAGAAGCGCGAGGATCGCGCCGTGGTCCTTCTCGGTACTCCGTAGACCCGCTACAGAGCCCAGCACCGCGTCGCCCAGAGATATCCCGGCGTGGACAGCCGCAAGACCGGCGCCGTTGTAGTGCTGATCGGAGAGCGCCCGGTCAGCGACCTCCGCGAACTCGCGTCCCTTCGCGAGATAGCGGCGCGCGGCGTCCTTGCCCACCTTCTCAGTCCTTGGCGTTCCCATCGTGCGTCCCCCAAACCACTGGCGCGAGTCCCCGCAGCGTGACGCCCTCGCGAAGCACTCCGTCCATCACGCTGTCACCACGGGTCACGAGTGACCTGGCCTCCACGAGCGTATACCCGACCACTGACACATGAGCTCCGATAACGGCTTCAAGATCCCGCGCGGATGCGTCCAGCAGATCGAGCACGCGGTCGAGAGTCTGGCCATCATCGGTCACGATCATCAGGTCTATGTCACTGTCGGCGGTCTGCTCCCCTCGGGCGAAACTGCCGAAGACGACAGCGGACACCACCTCTTGCGGGATGGCGGCGCGCAACTCGTCGATGACGCCGTCGGCCATGTGCTCCTCGGAGGCGAAAGCCTGGATGACGACCTCGCGGACCCACAGGTTCCGCCTCTCCAACCAATGCACCCGGGAGCGGCCTGCTGTGGTGCAGGAAACGACGCCGAGCACGACGAGCCCGTCGAGTGCCTGGGCGGTGGACGAGTGCGTGAGCCCGGCCTGCGCCGAGACCTGACGGATGGATAGCGGGACGGACACACGTGCCAGCACCCGCAGCACGGCCACGCGCCCCCGCGTTCCGAAGATGTCTTCGATCGATACGGTAGTCTTCATGATATGGATGTTAAACCATCCATATCAGATAGTAAACCATCCAAGGGCTCTCGCTATCTTCGCCCAGCCCCCTACCCTACCTCGCACCTCAGCAAGTCGTCGTACGTCTCACGGCGCACGACCACGCGCGACTCCCCGTCGGCCACGAACACCACGGCCGGCCGCACCTGCTTGTTGTAGTTGGACGCCATCGACTGGCAGTAGGCGCCCGTCGAGCATACGCACACGATGTCGCCGATCTCGATCGGCTGGACGCGCACGTCGCGCGCGATGAGGTCGCCCGTCTCGCAGTGCTTGCCGGCGATGGTCACGACCTCCTTGCGAGGCTGGTCGGCCTTGTCGGCCACGAGCACCTCGTAATGGGCGTCGTACAGGGCGGTGCGGATGTTGTCGGTCATGCCGCCGTCGACCGCCACGTACGTGCGGATGCCGGGCACGTCCTTGATCGTGCCGGCGGTGTACAGCGTCACGCCGGCGTTGGCCACGATCGAGCGGCCCGGCTCCACCATGATCTTGGGGACCGGCAGGTCGTGCTCCTCGACGTGCTCCTTGATTCCGTCGACGATGACCTTGCCGTAGTGCTCGACGGTCGAAGGCTCGTCCGGCAGGCCGTAGGCGATGCCGAGTCCGCCGCCGGTGTCGAGCTCACGGACCGCCACGCCGGTCTCCCGCATGATCTCGTCCATGAAATGGACGATGACCTCGATCGCCTTCGAGTAGCTCTGGAGCGCGAAGATCTGCGACCCGATGTGCATGTGGAGCCCAGCGAAGTCGATGCCCGGGAGCTCGACGGCGCGCCTGACCGCTTCCATCGCGAGTCCGTGGTTCAATCCGAAGCCGAACTTGGAGTCGTTCTGGCCGGTCTGGATGTAGCCGTGGGTGTCCGGCTTGATGCCGGGGGTGATGCGAAGGAGGATGCCCTGCTCGACGCCCATCTCCTGCGCGATGCAGCTGATGCGCTGCAGCTCCTCGAACGAGTCGACGACGATGCGGCCGACGCCCGCACGGATGGCCTCGTGCAGCTCGAGCATCGTCTTGTTGTTGCCATGGACGTACACGCGCTCGAGCGGGAATCCGGCGGCCTGCGCGAACGCCAGCTCACCACCGCTGGAGACGTCGAGAGCGCAACCTTCCTCGGCCACGAGCCTGCACATCGCGACCGACATGAACGCCTTGCCCGCGAAGATGGTCTCGCAGTCCTTCCAGTGGAACGTCGTCCACTTGACGTACTCGCGGAGCTGGTTGCGGATGTGCGCCTCGTCCATGACGTAGAGCGCCGTCCCCCGCTCGCGGGCGAGCTTGGCCATATCGACGCCACCGATGCGGAGGTGGCCGCTGACGACCTCGGCGGTCATGGGCAGGACGGAGCTGAGGTCCTCGACCTCGAACATCGGCTCTTGGGGGATCGGCTCTGTGGTGGCTCCCATGGCTGTACTGCCTCCCGTTGCGTCGCGGGCCGCCCATCGGGAGGCCCGTGTCTTCGCTGCCTACATCCGCTCCGGCGCGCTCACGCCGATGAGGCCGAGCACCGTCGCGAGGACGATGCGACTGGCATCGACCAGCTGCAGCCGAGCCGCTCGCAGCGCGGGATCGTCGTCGAGCACGTGGCACAGCGTGTAGAACTGGTGGAAAGACGCGGCCAGGTCCTCCGCGTAGTGCGCGAGTTTGTGCGGCGCGAGGGCGTCAGCCGCGTCCTCGACGACCTCGGTCAGCTCGGCGAGCTTGCGCAGCAGCGTCAGCTCCGCGGGGTCGGCGAGCAGCGAGAGGTCCGCACCACCGGCGGTGAGACGCACCGCGGTATCGGCGACCGACTCGTCGGTCTCGGGCGTGCCCGCGCCCTTGCGCAGGATCGAGCAGATGCGCGCGTGCGCGTACTGCACGTAATAGACGGGATTCTCGCTCGACTGCTCTTTGGCCAAGCCGATGTCGAAGTCCAGCGGTTGGTCGGTGGAGCGGCGCAGGAAGAAGTAGCGGGCGGCATCGGCCCCGACATCGTCGAGCAGTTCCTCGAACGTGACCATCTCGCCCGTGCGCTTGGACATGCGCACGACCTCGCCGTTGCGCAGCAGCGTCACAAGCTGGCCGATGACGATGTCGAGCTGGCCGGGATGGCCGAGCGCCGCGCACGCCGCCTTCATCCGCGCGACGTATCCGTGATGGTCGGCGCCCCAGATGTTGATGACGCGATCGAATCCGCGCTCGAACTTGTCCTCGTGATAGGCGATGTCCGCCGCGAAGTAGGTCAGGTCGCCGTCGGCCTTGCGCAGGACGCGGTCCTTGTCGTCGCCCCACTCGGGCAGCTTGGTTGAGGCGAACCATGTGGCGCCGTCGGCCTCGTAGATGTAGCCGGCCTCGGTGAGTTTGGCGATGGCGCGGTCGACATCGGACAGGCCGTCGGAACCGGGCGCGTGAAGCGTGCGCTCGGAGAACCAGACGTCGAAGTCGCAGCCCATGCCGTGCAGCACGCCCTTGAGGTGCTCGAGGACCTGCGCGTACGCCTTCTCGCGGAAATACGCCTCTCGCTCGGATGCCGGCGCGGCGACCCATCTGTCGCCCTCGTCGGCCACTATCTCCCGCGCGATCTCGGTGATGTAGGCACCTTGATACCACTCGGCCGCGAACTCAACCGTGCGCCCGCTCAGCTCGAGATAACGCGCCGCGACCGACTTCGCGAAGATGTCCATCTGCACACCGGCGTCGTTGACGTAGAACTCGCGCTCCACGCTCCAACCCGCGTGCGCCAGTATCGCCGCCATGGAGTCACCGAGGGCGGCCCATCGCCCGTGGCCCACGTGCATCGGCCCCACGGGGTTGGCCGAGACGAACTCGACTTGCACACGCCGGCCGCGTCCCAGATCCACGCGACCCCAGTCCCCGCCCGCCTCGCGGACCTGTCCGACTACGCGCTGGAGCGCGGCGTCGGACAGACGCAGGTTGATGAAACCGGGGCCCGCCACCTCGACCGCCGAGACGTCCGCATGCCCAGCGATTCCCTCCGCGATGATCTCGGCGAGCGCCCGGGGACTCTGCTCAGCGAGCTTCGCCGACTTCAGCGCGACGTTGGTGGACCAGTCACCGTGAGAGGGGTCGCGCGGACGTTCGAGCTCGACCTCCGGGACCTCGGTGAGGGCGATCTGCCCGGACTCCATGGCGCCGCGGACGGCCTCTTCGACGAGCGCGCGGAGCAGTT
>JANYJF010000001.1 GCA_025361885.1 Coriobacteriia bacterium | reverse complement strand
GGGAACGGGTTCGGCTTCTGGAAGACCTGACCGACCCGAGTGCGCAGCTCCACGGGGTCGATGTCGCCCCCGTAGATGTCCTCGCCATCGAGCTTGACCGACCCGCCGACAGTCACGTTGCCGAGCTCGTCGTTCATGCGGTTGAGGACACGAAGCAGCGTGGACTTCCCGCAGCCGGAAGGCCCGATGAGAGCCGTGACGGATCGCGGCTTGATATCGAGGTTCACCCCCGCCACAGCGGTGTCGACACCGTAGGTGACGGACACGTCCCGCAAGGTGAATGCGCCGCCGCGCTCGACTACCATCTGATCCTCTTTCTGGCCCTTGAACGCCACGCGGCCGCGGCGATGTTGACGATGCTGATCCCCGCGACGAGCACGAGGGCGCTGCCCCACACGACGCCGGGCGCCGGCTTCACCGGCTGGGTGGCCATGATGTAGATGTGATACGGCAGCGCCATGGTCTTGTCCAGGACCGACGAGGCCGGCGGCGCCGAGAAGAACGCAGCCGTGAACAGTATGGGCGCGGTCTCACCCGCCGCTCGCGACAGTCCCAGGATCGAACCCGTGACCACACCCGGCGCGGCGGCGGGCAGGATGACCTTGTACGTGGTGCGCCAGCGCGACGCCCCGAGTGCCAGTGACGCTTGGCGAAGGTCGCTCGGCACCTGCCGCAGCGCCTCCTCGGTAGCGGTGATGATGACCGGCAGCGTCAGGCACGCCAGCGTCAGCGACCCCGAGAGTATCGAGACTTTGAACTTGAGCGCGATGACGAACAGCGCGTAGCCGAACAGCCCGTAGACGATCGACGGGACTCCCGCCATGTTCGCGATCGACAGGCGGATGAGACGGGTGCGCAACCCTCTCTTCGCGTACTCGGAAAGGTAGACTCCCGCGAGGACGCCGACGGGCAGAGCAAAGACCGCCGTCCAGAACGTCAGCAGGAGCGTTCCCAGGATCGCGGGCCAGATGCCGCCCTCGGTCATGAACTTGCGTGGGACCGCCGTGAGGAACTCCCATGTGATCGACGGCCCGCCGCGGTACAGCAGGTACCCCAGCAGGGCGAACGCCGTTGCGATGATGAGCATGGCCGCGGCCCCGGTGACCGTCTTCATGACGGTCTCGACCAAGCGCGCGCGCCGGATCCTCGCCTTCATCTGCGCCACCGTACCCGCTGGCGCTCGAGCACCGTGTCGGCAGCGAGGTTGATCACGAACGTGATGAGGAACAGTGTCAGGCCGACCACGAACAGCGCTGAGTAGTGAAGCCCGCCCTGGACCGTTTCGCCCATCTCACCGGCCATCACGGCCGTCATCGGCCTGCCCGAGGAGATGAGTGACCACGTGAGCGTCATCGTGTTCCCTGCCGCCATGAGCACGACCATCGTCTCGCCGATCGCACGTCCCAAGCCGAGCATCACCGACGCGAAGATGCCGGAGGCCGCCGAGGGCACGATGACCTTCTGAACCGTCTGCCAGCGGGTGTTCCCCAGCGCCAGCGATCCCTGGCGCAACTCGTCGGGGACCGCATGGAGCGCGTCCTCGGAGATCGAGACGATCGTTGGGACCGCCATGACTCCCAGCGCAAGACCGGCCGTCAGGATCGTCAGTCCGGACGTCAGGTTGAAGATCTCCTTGACCAGCGGCCCAGCGACCGCCACAGCGAGCAGGCCGTAGACGACCGAGGGGACCGCCGCCATGAACTCGATGATCGTCTTGGCGACCTCCTTGGTGCGCCTGCCGGCGAACTCGGAGATGTAGACGGCGGCCGCCACGCCCAGAGGCACCGCGACCAGCAGCGCCACGAACGTGGCTCGCAGCGACGCAACGATATATGGCAGGAACCCGAACAGCGGCGGGGTCGACGTCGGATACCACAGCTTGCCCGTGAGCATCTTCGTCAGACCCACGACCGAGATCGCCTGTCGTGCGTTGAGTATGAGGAAGACCGTGATAGCGGCGAGGACAGCGATCGCAGTCCAGCCGCTCGTCGTTATCAGGACCCGGACAACGGTCTCGGCCGCTCGGCGGAAAGCCACGCGGCCGAGACCCTGCCGATGCCTGGAAGGTTCGTCCGTCATCGAGGACTATCGCACCCTTCGCGCTTCGGTGGATCTGCTCGGCGCGCCTCGCTGGCAGGGCGCGCCGGTCATGCCGGGTGAAAAGTGGAGCGGTCGCTACTTCGTGACCGGGACGAAGCCCTGGTCCTTGACGATCTTCTGACCCGCGGCCGACAGGATCCAGTCGACGTAGGCCTTCGCGATGGCCTTGGGAGCACCATTGCTGATCATGTTCAGCGGACGGGACAGCAGGTACGAGCCGTCGGTCACGGTCGCGACGGACGCCTTGACCCCGTCGATCGCGACGACCTTGACGCTGGCACTCTCGTAGCCCAGACCGATGTAGCCGATCGCGTTCTTGTCGCTCTTGACCTCGTCCACGATCGCCTGGGTGGACGGCAGGAGCTTGGCGGAGGTGGCGTAGTTCTTGTCTTTGCCCACGACCTTCTCCTTCAGGAACGTGTAGGTGCCGGAGGAGGGGTCACGCGAGACGAGCGTGATCGGCTTGTCGTCGCCTCCGACCTCCTTCCAGTTCTTGATCTCGCCGCGATAGATCCTGCCGAGCTGGTCCCTGGTCAGCGCCTCGACTTTGTTTGCCGAGTTCACGATGATCGCGATGCCGTCGTTGCCCACGACGGTCGTCACCGCCTCGCCGCCCTTGGACTTGATGGACGCAGCCTCGGCGGGCTCGATGGCACGGGACGCATCCGCGAAGTCCACGGTGCCGTTGATGAGCGCCGCGATACCGGTGCCGGAACCGCCGCCCTTGACCGCGACGCTGACACCGGGGTTGTCGATCATGAACTTCTCGGACCACGCCTGGGCCAGGTTGATCATCGTGTCGGAGCCCGCGATCGTGAGCGAGCCGGACAGCTCCGCCTTCTTAGCGGGCGTCGTGTCAGCCGCGGGGGTGGACGAGCCGCAGCCCGTCAGAGCCAGCGCCCCGGCGACGATTGCGGCCACAGCCGCCAGCGCGAACCACTTCGTACCCTTCACTGCACCGTCTCCTCATGTAGACGAATCAACGCGGCCGCATCCCGACCGCCGTGTTGCATCGTACGAAGCGAGAGCCGCGCGGTGGTTGCAGGGATGTAAATAGTGAACACCTACCTGTATCACCTTTGTTAAACGCTCTTTGCACGCGCGTGCTTCCCTGCCATGATGTGCCCATCGACAACGCGTCTTGAACCATCCGAGGAAGGCCATGGCAGGCATACTCGTCGTCGAAGACGACCCGATCATCAGGCAGACCGTCGACTACGCGCTGCGTCGCGCTGGATTCCACACTGCCACGAGCGGCGACGGGCTCGAAGCTCTCGAGGTCGCGCGCACGATGCAGCCCGACCTCATCCTCCTGGACCTCATGCTCCCCGGCATCGACGGCTACACCTTCGCCGAGTCGGTCCGCAAGACCGACAAGGAGACCGCGATCATCATGGTGACCGCGCTCGACACCGACCGCGACACGGTCCGGGGACTCGACGCCGGCGCGGACGACTACATCACCAAGCCGTTCTCCATGGAGGAGCTGCTCGCACGCGTGCGGGCCAACCTGCGCCGCATGCGCGAGCGCGCCGTCCTCGATCACGGCGGTACGATCGAGGCGGGCGACCTGACGCTGGAGCCGAGCCAGTTCCGCGTGTCGGTCGCCGGCACGCCCGTGCGCCTGCGGCTCAAGGAATTCCAGCTGCTGCTGGCGCTCGCATCGCACCCCGGAGAGCTGATGACTCGCCAGAAGATCGCCTCGGACGTCTGGGGCTACGACTTCCTCCCGTCATCGCGCACGATCGACGTGCACATCCGTCGGGTGCGGCAGGCGATCGAGGATCCGTCGCGGTACGTCTACATCCATACCGTGCACGGCATGGGCTACCGCTTCGAACCGCTGGCCAAGTCGGACGCATCACCGGAAGAGACTGAGCAGCGAGCATGACTTCGGCCGTGCGGCGCTGGGCGTCGTCATACAGGGTCAGGATCGTCGGCGGCTACCTGCTCGTGCTGGCGCTTGTCGCTGGCGCATGGGCCTGGAGCCTGTACGGCCCGCTCACCGCTGTCGTCATGGGGCAGCAGCGAGCACACCTCACCTCGATCGCGCAGGCCGGCGCGCTGGTGCTCGCGGAGACGCCGGCGCGCGCGCAGGACATCGCCGACCGGCTGGTGGCCCGTACGAATCTCCGCGTGACCATCGTGGCCGCCGACGGGCACGTGCTCGCCGACAGCCAGGAGCCCGCCGCCAAGATGGCGAACCACAGCGATCGGCCCGAGGTGATCGCTGCGCTCGCGGGCAGGGTCGGCTACGCGGAGCGGGACAGTGCGACCCAGTCCATCCCACAGATGTACGTCGCGGTTCCCGCGAGCCTCGGCGGACAGCGCGTGGCGCTTCGCGTGTCCGAGCCGCTGGACCGCATCAACGGGCTCGCCTCGACCGCCCGGCAAAGCGGTCTGCTCCTGCTCGTCCTCGCGATCGTGGGCGCCCTCGCCCTCACCGCGCGCCTCTCCTCCACCGCCGTCGGTCCGGTCATGGCGCTGAAAGGCGCGGCGGAGGCCATGGCGGCCGGCGACCTTGCCGTGCCGGTACCTCGGGGAGACGGGGAGCTTGGGGCGCTCTCGGAGGCTCTCACGCGCCTGGGCGGCCGCATCCGCGGACAGATCGCCCAGCTCGAGGGCGACCAGGCCATCCTGCGCACCGTGCTCGACGGACTGCAGGCGGCGGTCTTCCTCTTCGACGGCGACCGGGTCACGCTGGCCAACTCGTCTGCCTCCACGATGTTCCGGCCGCCGGCGGGCGGATGGCGTGGCTCGTGCGTGACCGACAGCGCGATGCCGGCGTCGCTGGCAGCCGCGGTCGACGAGCGCCTGCAGTGCGCGGAGCCGTGCAGCACCGAGATCGGACCCGACCCCGAGCGCCGATACTTCCGCATCACGGCGGTCCCTCTCAACCCGACGGAGCGCGGCTCGCGCACGCTGGTCGTCGTCGAGGACATCACCGAGCGAAGCCGCCTCGACAGTGTGCGCCGCGACTTCGTGGCGAACGCTTCCCACGAGCTCAAGACGCCGGCGTCGTCCATCCAGCTGCTCGCGGAATCCGCCATGACCGCCGCGGGTGACGGCGACACGGACCAGGCCATGGCGTTCGTCGGTCAGATGAAGGACGAGGCCGACCGCTTGCGGCGCCTCGTGCTCGATCTCCTCGACCTGGAGCGACTGGAGTCGGCGCCCGCTCCCGGCACGGTCACGAACCTGCGAGCAGCCATCGACCTCGCGCTGACCGGTCACCGGCGGGCTGCGGCCTCCCGAAAGCTCGCCCTGGCGGCGGACCTCAGCGAGGTCGCCAGCATGGACGTGTACGCCGAGGCCGACCCGACCGACGTGGCCATCGCCCTGGACAACCTGCTGGAGAACGCCATCACGTACACCGAGTCGGGCAGCGTGACGGTTCGATTGAGCACGGATGCGGGGGGCGCGACGATCGACGTGACCGACACGGGAGTGGGCATCGCGCCGGAGCACCTGCCGCGCGTCTTCGAGCGGTTCTACCGGGTGGATCCCGCGCGGACCCGGGCGAGCGGGGGGACTGGGCTGGGGCTGTCGCTCGTGCGCCATGTGGTCGAGCGAGCCGGCGGCACGCTGTCGATCGCCTCCACGGTCGGGCAAGGCACGACCGTGACGGTCAGGCTTCCGCGAGCCGGGTAGTCGAGATGCTTCGACAGCCCCGGGCGGCGCTGCACAGGGTGGCGGACGACGAACGGCGCCCTACCGCGCCAGCAGGACCGACGCCTCTCCCCCGCTGAACCACGCGTCGCCTTGGGCGTTCGTACCGCGGACCGGAGTCGAGACTGCCACCGTGGGCTCGCGCGAGACCCGCCCCGTCGCGATCAACTCCCCGATCACGAGGTTGCGCTCGGCGTCGATATCGGGCGCGATCCGGTGGCTCGGGAGCACGATGTCGCTGCCCAGTGTGATGCCTTCGTCGAACGACATCGTGGCGACCCATATCGGCTCGCCGCCGGCCGTGAACGAGGTCATCCACCACCGCGTGTGGTGGCGCACCCTGACCGTCGGCCGTCCTTGAGGACGCTCGAAGGCCACGTCCTGTGTGTGTCCACCCAGAAGCGTCGGAGTGACCGGGGCGGTGTTGTACGGACGGTCGAGTGCGCCGTCTGTGAACGCGCGTACGACTGTCACGAACGTGGCGGGGTCCGCCACCGACCAGCCCGCGCGTCGGAACGCGTCCTTGAGCTGCGCGCGTGTCCCCACGAAGACGGTGCCGATCGGCTCCATCGTGGTTCCATCGGGCTTCTCCGAGAACACGGGAAGCCTCGCGACGTCCGGTTGCGCGACTACCCGCGAAGCATGCAGCTCGACCGCGGGCGGCACCACCAGCGCCCGTTCGAGGACCGGATCGTTCAGGGCAGACCAGACCACCACGCCCGACACGAGGAGCGCCACTCCCACCGACAGCACCTCGGCCGTGTGCTCGGGCAACACCGGTCGCGTGTCGGGCCATGTGCGGCCGTACCGTCGCAGCATCAGGAAGCCGCCTATGCACAGCGCAAGCCAAGCCCCCGCCAGCGCCCACCCGGCCATCACGTCCGAGACCCAGTGGACTCCCAGGTAGACCCGCGACACGCCGACCAGCAGCGCGCCTGTGCCCGCGCCTCCAGCGGTGAGCAAGCGCACCCACCATCGACGCTCCTCGCGAAGGGCGATGAAGGCGAGGATCCCGAGCAGCAGAGCGGAGCTCATCGCGTGTCCCGATGGAAAGCTGTAGGAGTTCGGCAGCGCGATGACCGCGAGCGACAGCGGCGGGCGCGGGCGCGCGACGGCGATCTTCACGAGTGTCTGGAGCAGCAGGCCGGAGCTCATCGTCGCGGCAACAAGCGCCGCATAGGCGCGCTTTCCCCAGACGAGCAACAAAGCCACCACGATCAGTGCCAGGACCGTCTGGACGGCGGGCTCGCCGAACAGGGTCGCGATCCAGTTGAAGCGGATGCCCGAGGGGGTTCGCGTGGCGGCCACGAGCAGTGCCATCCCGGGGTCGCGCGCCACGAGCGGCGACGCCTCGGCCAGCCCGTTGGTGATCACGAGGAACGAACGGAAGTACAACGCGAAGACCGTGAGCGTCACGGTGAGATACAGGCCGCTCCACCGCCGGGCGGAGAACCGCGCGCGGACCCATCGGCCGACGGCCGCGGCGGGCGCGGTCACCTTCACGAGCGCCCTATCTCCCCGCCGACTCGATGAGGCGTGCCGCGACCTGCTTCTTGCGCGACAGCATCCCGTCGAACCACGCCGAGCCGTCATCGAACTCGACATCGAACGCGCGCTGGGCGAGCCTGACCTTGCCGACTACCAGCAGCTGGCTGCCTTCGCGCACCACATCGGTCACCATGAGCGCCAGCAGCCCGTAGCCGCGCAGGCGGGCAAGCTCCCCCATGTGCGCGAGCAGCTCTTCGCGATGCGACAGTATGGAATCGAGGTCGACGGTCTCGACCTGACCGATCCCGACGAGCGAGTCCGCGACGCGGTACTCCTTGAGGTCGGCACCGACCGTGCGCTCGGCGGAGAAGACCTGGCCGACCGTGCGGGCGCGGAACATCTCCACACCGAATTCCCCGACGTCGACACCCGCTTCTCCCGCGAGCCATTCCGCGATGTCGCGGTCCAGCTCGGTGCACGTCGGCGACTTGAGCAGCACGGTGTCGGTGAGCACCGCCGAGAGCAGCACTCCCGCGATGGACGCGGGCGGATCCACATCGAGGTCGCGGAACCGCTGCGCCACGATCGTGGCAGTGGCGCCGACCGGCAGGTTCAGGAACGTGATGGGCTGCGATGTCTCGATGTCGCCGATGCGGTGGTGGTCGACGATCTCGACCACCGATGCTTCCTCGACCCCGTCGGCGGACTGCGCCGACTCGTTGTGATCGACCAGGATGACGGGGCGCCGCGGCGCCCTCGCGACGTTGGTACGGGTCAGGATGCCTACGAGTGTGCCGTCCGGATCCGCGACGAGCGCCTCGCGCTGCGGAGATGTGAACAACTCCTCCGCCGCCTCGGACAGGAGCATGTCGGGCTCGACGGTGAGCGGGTCGGGGTCCATGAACTCGCTGACCGCATGGGAGAGGTTCATCAATCGGGCTGCGCCGTACGTGTCGCGGTCCGTGACGATCACCGCGCAACCGCGGGCCCTCGCGGCCGCAATCACGTCCTCGCCCGGCTCGAAGCCTCCGGTCACCACCATCGCGGCGATGCCGGCCGCTATCGCCATGGGCTGCGTGCGGCGGCGGTCCCCGACGATCAGGATGTCACCTTTGGAGATGAACGAGAGCAGCGTGTCGGGCTCCATGGCACCGATGACCACGCTGCCCGCGAGCTCGTCGGTTCGGTGTCCGGTCAGCAGCCGTCCGCCCAGCGTGTCGACCACCTGGCCGACCGTGACTGGACGCTGCTGGAAGCCCGAGACCGCCTGATCCTCGACGTAGCGTGCCGCCAGCGTCTGCAGTCCGATCAGGCCGCGAACCCGTCCGTCGGAGACCACGGGGAGCGCGCGGACCCCGCGCTCGCTCATGAGCCGGCCGACGGAGTACAGAGTGTCGTGCGGTCCGACGGAGACCACATCGGTGGTCATGACGTCGCGGACCCGGGTCCGGACGTGCTCTATCTGCTCCGGCACCGCGACGCCGAACCGCTCGAGCGTCCACGCGGTCTCGGGCATCAGCGGTCCCAGGCGTGCGGCGACGTACACGTTCGCCGGGTCGGTGAGGTTCTTGAGGTGAGCGTAGCCGATCGCCGAGCAGACGGAGTCGTTGTCGGGGTTCTTGTGACCGAAGACCAGGACCGGTCCCATCGCGCCTCCCGCGAACTAGGTGTCGAGCTTGCGCAGGGGGGCATACCCCAAAAGCAGCGTCTTGGCTTCCCCGCCCTCGAAGGAGATCGTGACCTTGTCGCCCGCCACGGCGGTGACTTTGCCGTTCCCGAACGTCTTGTGCTCCACGCGGTCGCCCCGGGCGAGTTCCAGCTTCTCGGGCGAAGACGAGCCCGTGCGAGCGGTGCCCGCGCCAAAGACCCGTCCGCCGGTGTCGCCGCTGCCGCCGAAGGTCGCGGAGCGCCGCCCGGCGGCGCCCGCCGCCGGCGCGCCCTGACCGGTGCTGCGACCGCTGCTCCGGCGATTCGGCTGCCGCCAGCCGCCGCCGCTGTAGCGATCGCCGCGGGCCCCTGTCATGCGGTCCGCCGCGAGCGACCCGATCCCCTCGACCCGCATGCTCTCTTCAGGGATCTCGGCGATGAACATGCTTGGCGGGTTGTACTGGCTCGCGCCGTAGAGCTGGCGCGTGTAGGCGTGCGTCAGGTACAGCCGCTCGCGGGCTCGGGTGATGCCGACGTACGCGAGCCGGCGCTCCTCCTGCAGGCCCTTCGGCTCGAGCATCGAGTTGGCGTGCGGGAAGATACCGTCCTCCATGCCGACGATGAATACCACGGGGAACTCGAGACCCTTGGCCGTATGCATCGTCATCAGGGTCACGGCCCGGTCGCCCTCGACGAGCGTGTCGAGGTCGCTTCGCAGCGACACCCACTCCATGAGGTCGTCCATGCCGGCGTCTGGGTGCTCGCGGTCGAACTCCTCGATCACGCCGAGGAACTCCTGGATGTTCTCTATGCGGCCCTCGGCCTCGACCGTGCCCTCATTACGCAGCGCCGTGATCAGACCGGCGATCTCGACGATCGCCTCGACCTTCTCGCGCAGCGTGTCGCCCTCTACGGCCCGCGCGCGCTCGAGCAGCGCCGCGAAGGCCGCGACCTTGGCGCGCGGACCGGACGTCAGCCAGTCGGACGTTCCCGCCTGGGCCACGGCTTCGGTCAGCAGGATCCCGTCGTGGAGTGCATGGGACTCCAGGACGGCGATGGTGGCTTCGCCGATCCCGCGGCGCGGGGTGTTGATGATCCGCTTGAGCGACACCGGGTCCAGCGGGTTGGCCAGCGTCTTGAGGTACGCCATGACGTCTCGGATCTCCTGGCGCTCGAAGAACCGCGTGCCTCCGACGATCTGGTACGGCACGCCGGCGCGCAGGAACTGGTCCTCGAGCACCCGGCTCTGCGCGTTCGTGCGATAGAAGACGGCGAAGTCGGCGAACGAGCGCCTGTCCTCGCGCATGACGCGCTCGATCTCGTCGACGACGAAGCGCGCTTCATCCTTCTCGTCGGTGGCGAGGTAGCGGGTGATCGCCTCGCCCTCGGCGTTGGCCGTCCACAGCGTCTTGGGCTTGCGGTCGGCGTTGTTGGCCACGACGTAGTTGGCCGCGGCCAGGATGGTCGCCGTGGATCGGTAGTTCTGCTCGAGTTTGACGACCGTCGCGTCCGGATAGTCCTGCTCGAAGTCCATGATGTTGCGGATGTCGGCGCCGCGCCACGAATACACGCTCTGGTCGTCGTCGCCGACGACCATCAGGTTGCGCCGTTTGGCGGCGAGCATGTTCACGATGGCATACTGCGCGCGGTTCGTATCCTGATACTCGTCGACGAGGATGTGACTGAATCGGTCCTGGTAGTGCCCCAAGACCTCAGGATGCAGCTCGAGGAGACGCGCCGCGTTGACGAGCAGGTCGTCGAAGTCCATCGCGTTGGCGGCCAGCATGCGCCGCTCGTATTCGACGTAGACCTTGGCCGCCAACTTCTCGGGCGGCAGATTCGCGGTCTTGGCGTACTCCTGTGGGCCGATGAGCTCGTTCTTGGCCGAGGAGATCCGGCTGATCATGAGCGAAGGCGGGAACCGCTTGGAGTCGATGTCGAGTGCGGCGAGTGCCGAGGCGGTCATGCGCTTGCGATCGTCCTCATCATAGATGGTGAACGAAGGCGAGAAGCCCAGGAGCCCGGCATCGCGGCGCAGCATCCTCACGCACATCGCGTGGAACGTCATGACCCACATGGTGCGCGCCGCGGGACCGACCAGTCCGTTGAGGCGGTCGCGCATCTCCTTCGCGGCCTTGTTGGTGAAGGTGATCGCCAGGATCTGGTTCGGGGCGATGCTGCAGTCCGCGAGAAGATGCGCTATCCGGTAGGTCAGGACGCGGGTCTTGCCGCTTCCAGCGCCAGCGAGCACGAGTAGGGGCCCATCGACGGTCTTGACCGCGTCGCGTTGGGCAGGGTTGAGGTCGCTCACATCTATAGTCATAAGACGTTCATTGTACCGCACCCGGCGACCGAGCGGAGCGGTCGGTTCCCCGGACCGGAACCCGCCCTACCTCACGAACTTGATCATCTTGAAGCCCGCGTCGTCATCGACGAGGCAGCGATTGTGCGTGATGCGGCGCTCGCCGTGGGAGTACTGGACGTTGCCGCATCTGTCACACACGGCCATCTCGCACACAGAGCACTGGCCGAGCTTCACGGCGTCGACCGCGCCGCAGTGCCGGCACATTCGCTTGATGTCCATCTGGTCTGACACAGACGCGCCCCCTGGCCTGCGTGGATGTCGCCGATGGATCTCGACTCCCGCATGTCCTAACCCAAGTATCGCCCGACGGACCCCGCCACCGGAGTGAGTTCGGCGATCAGTGCCCTGAGTCCTGCAAGGTCGAGCGATTGCGGTCCGTCCGAGAGCGCATGCCGCGGGTCCGGGTGCGCTTCGACCATGATCCCGTCCGCGCCGACCGCGACCGCCGCCCGGGCCACCGCGGGCACGAGGTCCGCCTGCCCGCATGGGTGCGAGACGTCGACGATGATGGGCAGCATGGAGAGCTTATGGACCACCGGCACCGCGGTGATATCCAGCGTGAAGCGCGTGGAGGTCTCGAAGGTGCGGATGCCTCGCTCGCACAGGATGACGTTCGGGTTGTGCATCGTGATGTACTCGCTGGCGGCCAGCCACTCCTCGATCGTCGCGGCCATGCCGCGCTTGAACAGCACCGGCTTACCGCTGTCGGCCGTCACCGCGCCGATCTTCTTGAGCAGGGAGAAGTTCGCCATGTTGCGCGTGCCGATCTGGAGGATGTCCACGTAGGAGGCGACGGTCTCGGCATGCGCGGAGTCCACGACCTCCGTGCACGTCATCAGCCCATACCGCTCGCCGGCCTCCTTGAGGATCTTCAGGCCCTCCTCTTCGAGGCCTTGGAAGGCGTACGGGGAGCTGCGCGGCTTGTACGCCCCGCCACGCAGCACGTGGATGCCGAGCTCCGCGCAGACCGCGGCGACCTCCATGGTCTGTTCGCGGCTCTCGATGGAACACGGCCCCGCCATGATCGTGACCGGCCCATCGCGCCGTACGACGCCTCGCGCGTCCATCGCGGTGCTCACAGCTCCTTCATGACGTGCAGGATCGACCCGAAGATCTCGCGAAGGCTCTCGGAATACAGCGGGCCCTTGTTGCACCTGGCGAGGTTCGCGAAGATCTCCTCCTCGCGTTTCGGATCGTACAGCGACCATTGCATGGCCGGCTTCAGATCGCGGATGGCGAGCGACCTCTCGGCCCGCTCATTGAGCAGCCCGACGATATGGCAGTCGATGTCGTCGATCTCATGCCGAAGCTCGGCGATGCGCTCGCCGGCGTCCTTGCTCACATCCGTCATGTCCGCGCCCTTCCTCGGTGGTCTTCGCCGCCGCGCGTCAAAGACGCCGGCTTCCCTGATGGGGTGCGGCCGGCGTGTGTCGCCACTCGGACTATTCCCACTCTATGGTGCCCGGCGGCTTGGACGTGATGTCGTAGGCCACGCGGTTGACACCCTCGACCTCGTTGATGATGCGGTTCGACATGGTGGCGAGCAGCTCGTGAGGCAAGCGCGCCCAGTCGGCCGTCATGGCGTCGGCGGAAGCCACCGCGCGGATGATGATCGGGTGTGCGTACGTTCGCTCGTCGCCCTGGACGCCGACCGAGCGGATGGCGGGCAGCACCGCAAAGTACTGCCACACGCCGCGGTCGGTGTCCCACGCGCCGATCTCCTCGCGAACGATGGCGTCGGCGCGGCGCAGGATGTCCAGCCGCTCCGCTGTGACGTCGCCGATGATGCGGACAGCCAGGCCCGGCCCAGGGAACGGCTGCCGGTGCACGATCTCGTCGGGCAGGCCGAGCTCGGAGCCCACCGCACGGACCTCGTCCTTGAACAGCGCCTTGAGCGGCTCGATCAGGTCGAAGTGCACCCCGGCAGGGAACGGGATGAGGTTGTGATGGCTCTTTATCTTCGCTGTGGCCTTGGCTCCCCGGCCGCCCGACTCGATGAGGTCCGGGTACAGCGTCCCCTGCGCGAGGAATCGCACACCCTCGAGCTTGGTGGCCTCCTCGAAGAACGTCTTCCAGAACTCCTCGCCGATGATGTGGCGCTTGCGCTCCGGGTCGGTCACGCCGGCCAGCAGGTCCAGATACCGCTCCTGCGCCTGCACGTGGACGAGATCGACTTGGAACTGGTCCCGGAACACGCGCACGACCTCTTCGCCCTCGTCCAACCGGAGAAGACCGTGGTCGACGAAGACACACGTCAGCTGGTCTCCGATGGCGCGGTGCACCAATGCCGCGACCACGGAGCTGTCCACGCCGCCGGACAGGCCACAGATGACCTTGGCTCCGCCCACTCGCTCGCGGATGTCGGCGACGGCCTCGTCGATGACGTTGACCATGGTCCACGTTGGGGCGATGCCCGCGACGTCGTACAGGAAGCGCTTGAGGATCTCCTGGCCGTGCGTCGTGTGCGCGACCTCCGGATGGAACTGCGTCGCGTACAGCTTGCGCGACGGGTCCTCCATGGCGGCGATGCCGGTCGTGTCGGTGCACGCCGTGACGGTGAAGCCCGCGGGCGCGGTGCCCACCGAGTCGCGGTGGCTCATCCACACCTGTTGCTCGCCCGGCAGGCCGGCGAACAGCGACGAGCCCGGCCCGGTCACGGTCAGCTTCGCGGACCCGTACTCGCCGACATCCGTCTTGGGGATCTCGCCACCGAGCTGGAGGGCCATCTCCTGGATGCCGTAACACAGCCCCAGGATCGGGATGCCGAGCGTCAGTATCCGAGGGTCCATGTGCGGCGCGCCCTCGGCGAAGACGCTCGCAGGCCCGCCGGACAGGATGAGCGCCGCGGGTGCGCGGCGCTCGATCTCCTCGACCGTGATGTCGTACGGCACGATCTCGGAGTAGACGCGCGCCTCACGGACTCGGCGGGCGATGAGTTGCGCGTACTGTGCGCCGAAGTCGACCACCAGCACCGTGGGCTGGCTGGCATGCTGATCCACCGGCACGCTAGCGGCCCATCCCGACGCCCTGCGCCTGCTGCAGCACCTTGCCTTCGGTCTGCAGTGACGGCGCGACCATGACCTCGGCCTTCTGGAACGTCTTGAGGTTCTCGTAGCCACAGGTCGCCATCGAGGTGCGAAGTCCGCCGCAGAGGTTGAGGGTGCCGTCGTTCTCGTGCGCCGGACCCACCAGGATATCCTCGAGCGTGCCCTTCACACCGGAGCGGACGCGGGTGCCGCGCGGAAGGTCGGGGTGGAACGTCGCCATGCCCCAGTGGTAGCCGCGGCCGGGGGCCTCGGAAGCCGAGGACAGCGGCGAGCCGATCATGATGGAGTCGGCGCCCACGGCGATGGCCTTGGCCAGGTCGCCGCCGGTGCGCATGCCGCCGTCTGCGATGACGTGGCAGTAGGTGCCGGTCTCGTCGAGGTGGCGCATGCGAGCGGCCGCGGCGTCGGCGATCGCGGTGCCCTGCGGGACGCCGATGCCGAGCACCCTGCGCGACGTGCAAGCGTGGCCCGGGCCCACGCCCACGAGCACGCCGATGGCGCCGGTGCGCATCAGGTGCAGCGCGCCGGAGTACGAGCAGCAGCCGCCGACGATGACCGGGATGTCGAGACCGGCGATGAAGGCGCTCAGGTCCAGCGGCTTGTCGTAGCTCGAGACGTGCTCGGCGCTCACGACCGTGCCCTGGATGACGAGGAGGTCGAGCCCGCCGGCGAGCGCGGCCTCGATGTAGCGCTCGCAGTTCTGCGGGGTCAGCGAAGCGGCAGCAAGGACACCGCCGTCCTTGATCTCGCGAACGCGCTGGGTGATGAGCTCAGCCTTGACCGGCTCTTTGTAGATCTCCTGCATCCTGGACGTCGCTTCGTCCTTCTCGAGCGAGGCGATGACGTCGAGCTGCGTGGCGGCGTCGGCATAGCGGGTCTGGATCCCCTCGAGGTTGAGGACGGCCAGGCCGCCGAGCTTTCCCATCGTAGCAGCGAAGGCGGGGTCCACCACGCCGTCCATCGCGGAGGCGAGGATCGGCAGCGGGAAGCTGTACGAGCGGCCCCGGTACGCGAACTCCCAGTGGATGTCCACGTCGCGCGGGTCACGCGTGCGGCGCGACGGAACGATGGCGATATCGTCGAATCCGTATCCTCGCCGTGCTGTCTTGCCGCGTCCGATCTCGATCTCCATGGATCCTCCTGTGTGCTCCGGAACTGCTATATGAAGTCGTAGCGCGGTCCCTCTTGATACCACAAAGACCAGGTGCGTCCCGTGGCCCTCGACAGGGGTCGGATGCGCCTGGTCTGTACATCTGCTGCGACTGCTGCGACTGCTGCTGACTCAAGGGTTCCGCAGGGGCGTGCGGGGTGTTGCAAGGGTAGCGCAGGGCGTGGTGGGGGTCAACGCGAAACCGCGCAGCGAGCCCGGCCCGGCGTGTGTCGTGACACGCCTCACACGTTGAAGCGGAAATGCATCACATCGCCGTCCGCGACGACGTAGTCCTTGCCCTCGACGCGCAGCCTGCCCGCGGCCTTGACCGCGGCCTCGGTCTCCATCGAATCGTAGTCGGGATACGCGATGACCTCGGCGCGGATGAAACCCCGCTCGAAGTCCGAGTGGATCACGCCTGCCGCCTCGGGCGCCTTCGCGCCGACGCGAACGGTCCACGCGCGGACCTCCTTCTCGCCCGCTGTGAAGTAGCTCTGCAGGCCAAGCAGCCGGTACGCCTCGCGGATGAGCGTGTTGAGCCCCGGCTCGTCGAGTCCGCTCTCCGCGAGATACTCGGCGGCCTCGGCGGCGTCGAGCTCCGCGACGTCGGCCTCGACCTTGGCGCAGATGCGGATGGGTTCCACGCCGTCGATGGCGGGCAGCGGCGTGAGCAGCGCGTCCTCGTCCACGTTGGCGATGTACAGCATCGGCTTCATGGTGAGCAGGTGCAGGTCGCGAAGCGCCTCTCGCTCCGCATCGGACATCTCCATGCGGGCGGCGCGATGTCCCGCGCTCATCCACTCGTAGACCCGCCGCGCCGCGGCCAGCTTGGCCTCGAGCGACTTGTCGCGTTTGGAATCGCGTTCCAGGCGTGGGATCGCCCTCTCCACGGTGCCGAGGTCGGCGAGGACGAGCTCGGTGCGGATCGTCTCGACGTCGCTCGCGGGATCCACCTTCCCGTCCACGTGGATCACATTCGGATCGGAGAAGTAGCGGACGACCTCGCAGATGGCGTCGGTCTCCCGGATGTTGGCGAGGAACTGATTACCCAGGCCCTCGCCCTCGTTCGCACCTTTGACGAGACCAGCGATGTCGACGAATTCCACCGCGGCCGGCATGATCCTGTGCGGATGCACGAGCTCGGCGAGCCGGTCGAGGCGCGGGTCGGGGACCGCCACGACGCCGACGTTCGGCTCGATGGTGGCGAAGGGGTAGTTGGAGGCGTCGACCTGCTTGCGGGTCAGCGCGATGAACAACGTGGATTTGCCGACGTTGGGAAGACCGACGATGCCGATGGAGAGCGACACAGGACAAGCTCCTCGATCCGAGAGGGTCAGGCGGGGGGCGCGCTCGTGCCCCGTGGGAGTGTATCCGCAACGAGCCCGGCGTAACAGGCCTCCAGTCGACCGATGACCGCGGCTGGCGTGTACTCACCGGCTCGTTCGTGCGCCCCCACCGAGAGGCGCCCGCGAAGCGCTGGGTCGCCGAGCACGCGCGCAAGCCCCGCGCCGAGTGCACCACGTTCGCACGGCACCAGCAGACCGTTGACACCGTCGACGATCCTGTCCTCGAAGCCCGGCGCGTCGTACGCCACGCTCGGCGTTCCGCACGCCATCGCCTCGACCACGATGAGAGGCCCGGTCTCGGACTGCGATGCGCTCGTGAGCACGTCGGCCGCCGAGTACCATGCGCCGAGCTCCGAGCCGTCGAGTCCCGGCAGCGCGGTGACCGCCGCGTCCACGCCGAGGGCGCGGGCGCGGCGGTGTACCGCGGCCGTCTGGTCCCCGTCCCCCGCCAGCACCAGCCGTGCGCCGGGGACCTGACCGACCGCCAGCGCGAACTCCTCCACGAGCCGGTCCACGCGCTTCTCCTTCGAGATCCGGCCTACGTACAGCGCCACCGGTTCGTCGGGCCGGAGGCCGAGTCGCTCGCGGGCGGCCTCGCGTGGCATGGGGGGAACGCGGGTCGTGTCGGCCGCCGCCTCGAGCATCTCGATGTCGGTGACCACGCCCCATCGCTCCATCTCGGCGGCCACATGCGTCGACGGCGCCAGCGCCACATCGCACTGGTTGACGACGCGGGCGATACGGAACGCCAGCATCCCCTTGAAAGGCCTGAGCAGACCCCAGCCGTACTCGTCGAGATAGTCGGTGTGATTCGAGTGGCAGGTGAAGACGACGGGCGAGCCGGCGGCCCGTGCGAACTCGACCCCGGCTGCGCCCAGCAGGACCGGGTGATGGACGTGCACGACGTCGAACGTCCGCTCGCGCACGCCCTCCGGCAGCCGCCATGCCGGGCCGACCTTGAACTCCGCGTCCAAGCCGACCCACGACGGCACCTCGTGCACACCGGGCATCCGCTCCGTCCGGCGAGGATGCTCGTAGGTGAGCACGTGCACGTCGTGCCCGATCTCCCGCAATTCTCGAACATACAATGACACGACCGCCGCGACGCCGTTGCGCGCCGGCAGGTACGTGTTGGTCACCATCAGGATGCGCATAGTCCCCCTCGCGGCCTTGAGACTGCTCCATTCTAGCGGTTCGCAGCCGCGCGGCACCGCAGGTCGTCCACCGTGTCGCGAACAGCCGAAGGGGCCCCGCGCAAGGATCGCGCGGGGCCCCTTCGGCTGCGATGCTGTCAGCACCGGCGCCAAGATGAGCGCCTAGTACATCCCGCCGCCCATGCCGCCCATGCCGCCGGCACCTCCGCCGTCGTCCTTGGAAGGCATGTCCACGACCGACGTCTCGGTTATCAGGATCAGGGCCGCGACCGACGCAGCGTTCTGCAGCGCCGTGCGGGTGACCTTGACCGGGTCGATGACACCCATCTTGAGCAGGTCGCCATACTCTCCGGTAGCCGCGTTCAGGCCTTCGCCCTTCTTCAGGCCCTTGACCTTCTCGACCACGACGGAGCCCTCGAAGCCAGCGTTGGCCGCGATCGTCTTCAGCGGCTCGTCGAGAGCCTTGCGGATGATGGCCACGCCGATCATCTCGTCGTCATCGAGCTTGAGCTTGTCGAGCACGTGAGCCGCGTCGGTCAAAGCCACGCCGCCTCCGGCGACGATGCCCTCCTCGACAGCCGCGCGGGTCGCCTGCAGGGCGTCCTCGATGCGGTGCTTCTTCTCCTTGAGCTCGACTTCCGTGGCTGCGCCGACCTTGATGACTGCCACGCCGCCAGACAGCTTGGCCAGGCGCTCCTGGAGCTTCTCGCGGTCGAAGTCGGAGTCGGAGTTCTCGATCTCCATCTTGAGCTGGGCGACGCGGCCCTTGATGTCGGCCTCGTTGCCGGCACCGTCGATGATGGTGGTGGTCTCCTTGGTGATCTTGACCGTCTTCGCACGGCCGAGCATGTCGAGGGTCGCGCCCTCGAGCTTCATGCCGAGCTCCTCGGAGATGACCTGGCCGCCGGTGACGATGGCGATGTCCTCGAGCATCCGCTTGCGGCGGTCACCGAAGCCCGGCGCCTTGACGGCGACAGAGGTGAACGTGCCGCGCAGCTTGTTGAGGATCAGAGTCGCCAGGGCTTCGCCCTCGACGTCCTCGGAGATGATCAGAAGCTGCTTGCCGTTCTGCATGACCTTCTCGAGCACGGGGAGCAGGTCCTGGATGTTGCTGATCTTCTGGTTCGCGATGAGGATGAACGGCTCGGTCAGCACGGCTTCCATGCGGTCCGGGTCCGTCACCATGTACGGGGCGATGTAGCCCTTGTCGAACTGCATGCCCTCGACGGTATCGATGTCGATGCCGAAGGTCTGCGACTCCTCGACGGTGATGACGCCGTCCTTGCCGACGATCTCCATAGCCTCGGCGATCTTGTTGCCGATGGCTTCATCGGCGGCGGAGATCGAACCCACGTGGGCGATCTCTTCCTTGTCCTCGATCTCCTTGGCGTTCTTCTTGATCTCGGCGACGACGGCCTCGACGGCCTTTTCGATGCCGCGCTTGATCGCGAGCGGGTTCGCGCCGGCTGCGACGTTGCGCAGGCCCTCGCGGACGATGACCTGGGCGAGCAGAGTGGCGGTGGTGGTGCCGTCACCGGCGACGTCGTTGGTCTTGGTCGCGACTTCCTTGACGAGCTGGGCGCCCATGTTCTCGAGAGCGTCTTCGAGCTCGATCTCCTTGGCGATTGTCACGCCGTCGTTGGTGATCGTGGGGGCGCCGAACTTCTTCTCGAGCACCACGTAGCGGCCCTTCGGGCCCAGGGTGACCTTGACGGCGTTGGCGAGCTTGTTGACGCCCGCCTCGAGACCGCGCCGGGCCTCCTCATCGAACTTGATTTCCTTGGCCATATCGGGTCTGTCCTCCTTCTGGATTCGATCAGATGCCGCGCCGGATACGGCGCGGCCGGGTCAGCTGGTTCCTACTCCTCGACGATGGCGAGGATGTCACGCTCGGACAGGATCAGGTGATCCGTGCCTTCGACCTTGATCTCAGTTCCGCCGTACTTGCTGTAGATGACGACGTCGCCCGCCTTGACGTCCAGCGGGATGCGCTTGCCGTCCTCCCAGCGTCCTTCGCCCGCGGCCACGACGGTGCCCTTCTGGGGCTTCTCCTTCGCGGTGTCCGGGATGAACAGACCCGACTGCGTCTGGGTCTCTGCCTCGCTCGGCTTGACGACCACGCGGTCGCCCAATGGCTTGAGATTCATGCCCTGCCCTCCTGCTTGCTCGACGTGTGCCTTCTTGACGCGGCGGGCGCCGACGCTGTCGTGCGCGCTTCGGCGCTCGCGATCTGCCGCATCGGGTTGATACCCTCGCCCGGCGGAGTCTAGCACTCACGCATGGAGACTGCTAACCCTCGATGGATGATAGCGAAGGCGGACGTCGGCTTCAATCCCCTGAGCAGGGTGTTCTCATGGAATGTGATGCAGGCGCGCTGAGATTGATTGGGATGGCTGGCCCGGATTCAGCTGAGCGACAGGTCCGGGACCGCCTCGGCGTCGAGCCCCAGCCGCTCTCCTCGCAGGAATCGGAAGTTCGCCGCTGCCGCGATCATCGCGGCATTGTCGGTGCAGAGCTCGAACGGCGGCACCGAGAGCCGGACGCCGTGGGCGGCCAGCGCCACTCGCAGGGCGTCTCGCAGAGCCGGATTGGCGGCGACGCCGCCGGCCAGGCAGAACATGGTGACACCGAACTCCTCGGCCGCACGCACGGCCTTGAACACCTGCACGTCGATGACCGCCGCTTGGAACGAAGCGGCGAGATCCGGAGCGTGGATCTCGCGTCCCGCCTTCCTTTCGCGATCCACGTATGTGAGTACCGCGGTCTTCAGTCCCGAGAGCGAGAAATCGTAGTCGCCCGAATTGATCATCGCGCGAGGAAACGCGATCGCGGCGGGGTCCCCCATCTTCGCGAGTGAGGATATCGCCGGGCCGCCGGGGTAGCCGAGACCCAGGAGCTTCGCCACCTTGTCGAACGCCTCGCCTGCCGCGTCGTCGAGCGTGGAGCCGAGGGTGTGGTAGATGCCCCATGCGGGCACATGCACGAGCGACGTGTGGCCTCCAGACACGATGAGTGCCACGAGCGGCGGCTCCACGGTGGGGTCCGCCAGGTTGTTGGCGAAGAGGTGACCTTCGAGGTGGTTGACCCCGACGAGCGGAAGGCCCGTGGCCAGCGCCAACCCCTTCGCGTAGGCGACGCCGACCACCAGCGCTCCCACGAGTCCGGGTCCGTATGTGACGCCGATGGCGTCGAGGTCGCCGAGGCCCACGCCCGCGTCCGTCAGTGCTTGGTCCACCACGCCCACTATCGCCTCGGTGTGCTTGCGGCTCGCGATCTCGGGAACCACGCCGCCGAAGCGCGAGTGGAAGTCCACTTGGCTTGCCACCACGCTCGAGAGCACCTCGTGCCCGCCGCGGACGACGGACGCCGCGGTCTCGTCGCAGCTGCTCTCGATGGCAAGAACGAGCGCACGCCTCGGCCCGCCAGCGGGCGACACGGCGCTACCCGCCCGCTTCGAGATGGACCGCAGCCCGCGCTCGGAGAGCTCGCGTATCCGCTCACGCATGCCCTTCGAGTCCAGCTCGTCTGTCCACATGATGAGCGCCGGCTCGCCGGTGTCCGAGTAGTACCCGGGCCGCTCGCCCGCCGCATGGAAGCCGGCGGCCTCGTACAGCGCGATGGCGGAGGCGTTCGACGGCCTGACCTCGAGCGTCATCCTGGCCACGCCGCGCCGCGCCGCATCGGACATCAGGTCGGCCAGCATCGCCGCGCCGAGTCCCGAGCCGCGCGCGTCCGCCCTCACGGCAAGGTTCATCACGTGAGACTCGTCGCCAGCCTGCATCGAGCCCGAGTAGCCCAGGATCCCCGTGGGCGACGTCACCACCGTCCAACGACGCGACTCTCCCTGCAGCAGCTCACCGATGAAGATGCCACGCGTCCACGGCGTGGGGAACGTCGCGCGCTCTATCGCGACGACGGCGTCGAGGTCGGATGCGCGCATGGGTCGGACGCAGGTAGTCACGACCGCCCGCCCCCCGGGCCGCTCACGCCGCTCGCGGGCAGGCCCTCGCCACAGTGCGCGCGCTCCGCCTCCTCGGCGTCTGACAGACGCGTGTAGATCGGCAGCAGCGTGGCCGGGTCTCCGCTTCCGGCCTCGGGGCCGGCCCCCTCCGGCGCCGAGGCGCCCGCGTACGCCTGCAGCAACAGAGAGGCGCCGGTGGGCGTCCAGTCGTCGCGTGGTGCCACCCGTGCGCGTTCGCCGAGTGCCGTGATGAAGACGTCCTCGTACTTTGCGAGGCCGTTGCCCGCCAAAAGGATCGCCTCGCCCGCTGCCGTCTCCGCCCACCGCGCCGCGGCGACCGCCGGCAACGTCACCTCGTACCCGCCCAATCTCTCGACACGCCCTCTCGAACAACGGAAGAGCGCCGGGTACACCTCCTTGCGCATGGCGTCACCCACCACGCCCACAAGCGTGTCGTGGTCCGCGAAGCGTCTGGCGACGGCGTCGAGCGTACCGACACCGTACAGTGGCACGGCCAGCCCGCTCGCGATGCCCTTGGCGGTCGCCACCCCGATGCGGACCCCGGTGAACGAGCCTGGTCCGCGCCCGCACACGACGGCACCCACCCGGTCGATCCGCGCTCCGCAGTCCTTCAACAGCCGGTCGATGGCGGGCACCACGTGCGTGAGCGCCGAGCGTGGGACGTCGAGGTTCGTCTCGCCCAACACCGTCATGGCGGCGCCGTCCCATTCGCCGATGCCGACGGCGCACTCCTCGGTCGCGGTGTCGATCGCCAGAACGAGCGTCATGCGCGCCCACCGCCGCCCGGATCGGAGCATGCGTCCGCCCACGCGCGTGCGAGCTCAGCCGAACGCGGGCCGGTCCCGTCGAGCTCGAACACCCGGTCGTCGTCTCCCTCGCCGCGGCGGATGGCGATCTCGAGGCGATCGTCGGGCATCGAGGCGGGGAACTTGTCGCCCCACTCGATCGCGGTCACGCCTCCGGACTCCAGCGTCGCGAAGAAGTCGATGTCCTCGAGCTGGTCCGCGCGGTCCAGGCGATAGAGGTCCATGTGGTTGAGCGTCAGGCGCCCGTGGTGCACAAGCAGGATATTGAAGGTGGGACTCGCGACGTGACCGAGCACGCCCAGCCCCGACGCGATCCCCTGGACCAGGCATGTCTTGCCCGCACCCAGGTCGCCGGCCAGCGACAGAACATCGTCGGGCGCGAGGAGGTCCGACAGCCGGCGTCCGAACTCGGCCGTCTGCACCTCGGAGGTCGTGGTCATCGCCACAGGCCCGTCCACCGCACCCGCCACCTCTCAGCCCACCGGCGGCGCGGGCGCGCCGCCCTCGTCGGGATTCGTGCCGGTGCGGTCGATCACGGCGCGCAAGCGCTTGAAGTCGTCGAGCAGATCGTCACGCTTGCGCGGGTCGTAGAGCGCGACGGCCGGATGGAAGATGGGCACGACCTGCCGCCCTTCGACGTGGTAGAGCTTGCCACGAAGCCCTGTGATGCCGGCCGTGGTGTCCAGCAGCCAGCGTGTCGCGAAGTTGCCGAGCGTGGCGATGACCTTTGGATCGATCAGTCGGACCTGCTGCGCCAGGAACGGCGTGCAGGTGGCGATCTCGATGGCCGCAGGGTCACGGTTGCCGGGCGGACGGCACTTCAGCACGTTGGCGATGTAGACCTGGGAGCGAGTCAGACCGATGGAAGCGAGCAGCTCGTCCAGGAACCTGCCGGCGGCGCCCACGAAGGGCTCGCCCTTCAGATCCTCGTTCTTGCCCGGCGCCTCGCCGATGAACATGAGCTCGGCGTGTGGGTCCCCGACGCCGAACACGAGCTTGGTGCGGGTGTCGCCCAGCGGGCAGCGATGACAGTCGCCGATGTGCGCGGCGAGCGACGGGAGGTCGGGACAGTCGAGCCGCGCCTCTAGAGCCACGTCGTGACCTCGGAGAGCGGCCGCCTGGCGGGACGACCCGCGGCCTCCGCCGAATGTCCGACGGGGACGATCGCGATGGGAGTGATCGGCGCGGTGATCCCGAGTGCCCCGCGCACGGCGTTCTCGTCGAATGCGCCGACCCAGCACGCCGCCAGCCCGCGGTCGACGGCCGCGAGCAGGATGTTCTGCACCGCCGCGGCCGTGTCCTGGATCGCGTAGAGGCGCTCGCCCCGGTCGTTGTACCGCGCATAGCACGGCCGCGGATCCACGCACACGACTATGGTCACTGGAGCTCCGGTCGCCCACTTCTGGTGAAGGGCGCCCGCGAGGCGTTCGCGCGCCGGCAGGCCGCGCACGACGACGAACCGCCACGGCTGGATGTTGCCGGCCGTCGGTGCCGTGACAGCGGCTTCGAGCAGCGCGTTGACGTCCTCGTCGGATACGGCGAGTTTCGGGTTGAAGTGCCTGACGCTCCTGCGCCTTGCGATCACTTCCGAGAATTCCACTGCGCGTGGCCCTTTCGTTCGATGTAGACGGCGCCCGAAGGCCCCTTGGAGGCGCGGTCCGCGCGCCGAAGCCCATTCTAGAGTCGGTCCCACACCCGCACAACCGCACGGCTCGCCCCCCGTCCGAACCCGCGGGACCCCATGCAGGCAGGAGATTCGGCGGCAACGGCGAAGACAAGCAGCGTACACCTCCGGAGAGGGGATCCGCGCAGATGAACATGAACAACCAGCGTCCGGATGTCACCGACGAAGAGATCGGGATGCGGACCTTCCAGATCCGAAAGGCCCGCGCTGTCGAACGCGCCATGGAGCGCATGCGCCAGGGCATGAAGACCGAGTGGGCGATGCTCGCGATGGGCGAGATCGAGGCGCTCGGCTGGGTGCTTGGCGAGCTGTGGGCCTACGTGGCTCACACCGAGTGGGACGACCTGCATTTCTCCAAGCTGAGGATGGTCGACGTCCAAAGCATCCTGGTCTTCGCGCGAGAGATGACCAAGCACTCGCGCAACAGCGTCGACGTGCTGCAGGACATCTACAAGGTCGTCGTGGACAAGGGACAAGGGGTCGCACCGATCGTTCGGGCGTGGCCTGAGTCTGTGACGAGCGAAGAGGGCGGCCCCGTCGGGGCCGCCCTCTTCGCTCGTCAAGCGTCGGCGCGTCGAGCCTAGGACGCCATCTGCACCGCGCGCTTCTTGCTCTCGATCTTCCGTTTGACCTTCTTGAGGCGGAACAGGTCCTCGCGGGCCCGCTCGTCGAGCGTCTGGCGGATGTACGTCACCTGTTCGCGCAGCCCGGGCACCGTGATCTGCTCGAGCGCGTTCACGCGGCGGTTGGTCTTCTGGATCTCCTCGCCCAAGCGCTTGAGCCGGGTCTCGATGTCGGCGTACTCGATGATGACGTCGAGGATCTTCTCGAACTTCTCCGCGGTCTCATCGATACGTGAGCTGACGCCCGTGATCGAGTAGCCTCGCGTGAAGGACGACTTCACCGGGCTCTCCCCTTTTGTGACAACGGGGACGGACACGCCCATGATCTTGGTACCTGTCATGTCGATGGTGATCTCGCCCGTCGTGGCCAAGGCCGCCGACCGGAGCGAGACGGTGCCGTCGACCGACTGGGCGATGGCCAGCGCGTACTGCGCCTCCTGCGTCGTCTTCTGCAGGCTGCCGGACAGTCGCAGCGTCTCGTCCATGACCGACATGAACTCGATCAGGAGCGCGTCCCGCTTCTGCTTGAGCAGGTCCATGCCCTGCTCGGCGAGGGAGATCTGGCTCCGTCGCTCGAGTAGTTCGGATCTGGTCGGGCGTACCTCTTCCATGCGGCTTACGGCTCCTTACAGGTCGCCCTTGTCCTTGGCGGCGTCGCCCGCGGTGGGATGGTACTTCGGGATGAACTCGCGGACACGCTTAAGCTCGCTCATCGGCAGACCCGCCATGAGCTCCCAGCTGATGGCCAGCGTCTGCTCGATGGTGCGGCTTTCGTCACCCTGGCCCACGATCCGTGACTCGAAGTCGTCGGCGAATCGCAGGTATCGCCGGTCGGTGTCCGACAGCGCTTCCTCGCCGACGATGGCGACCAGGCGCCGCAGGTCGCGGCCCTGCGCGTACGCGGCGTAGAGCTGGTTGGCGACCGCGCGGTGGTCCTCACGAGTCTTGCCTTCGCCGATGCCCAGGTTCATCAGGCGGCTCAGGCACGGCAGGGTGTCGATGGGCGGGAACACGCCGCGACGGTGCAGTTGGCGGCTCAGCACGATCTGACCCTCGGTGATGTAGCCGGTGAGGTCCGGGATCGGGTGGGTGATGTCGTCGTCGGGCATCGACAGGATCGGGAGCTGCGTGACCGAGCCCTTGCGGCCCTTGATACGGCCGGCGCGCTCGTAGATGGTCGACAGGTCGGTGTACATGTAGCCCGGGTAGCCGCGGCGGCCCGGGACCTCTTCGCGTGCGGTCGAGACTTCGCGAAGAGCCTCGCAGTAGTTCGTCATGTCGGAGAGGACCACGAGGACCTGCAAGTCCTTCTCGAACGCCAGGTACTCGGCGACCGTGAGGGCCACCTTCGGGGTCAGCAAGCGTTCGACCGTGGGGTCGTCGGCCAGGTTCAGGAAGAACACGACGCGCTCGAGTGCGCCCGTGTCCTCGAACTGCTGCTTGAAGTACGCGGCCTCGCGATTGGTGATGCCCATGGCGGCGAAGACGATGGCGAACTCCTCGCCCGTCTTGACCCGCGCCTGGCGGATGATCTGCGCCGCAAGCTCGTTGGCCGGGAGGCCCGAGCCGGAGAAGATCGGGAGCTTCTGTCCGCGTACGAGCGTGTTGAGGCCGTCGATGGCCGAGATGCCGGTCTCTATGAAGTCGGCCGGCTGCTCGCGCGAGTACGGATTGATCGGCGAGCCGGTGATGTCCAGGCGCCGCTCCGGGATGATGGGCGCCCCGCCGTCGATCGGCTTGCCGACGCCGTTGAGGATGCGGCCCAGGAGCTCGGGAGCCACGTCGACTCGCGCGACCTCCTCCAGGAACTGGACGGTCGTGCGGTCCGCGTCGATACCCGCCGTGCCCTCGAACACCTGGATGACTGCGATGTCACCCGAGATCTCGAGGACCTGGCCGGAGCGGACCGACTTGTCGGGGAGGACGATGCTGACCATCTCGTTGTACGCGACCTTGTGCACGTTGTTGACGAACACGAGCGGGCCGGTGACGTAGTTGACGGTCCGATAGTCGACGGAGAGCAGCGACGGTGTCGGGGTGGCGGTCATTTCGGCCATGTCTTTACAGCACCTCGATTCCGGCGATGTCTTCTGCGATGCGGCCGCACAGCTTCGGCATCTTCGCGAGAGCCTCTTCGTGCGGTGTGGTCTTGAGCTGGGCGATCTCGTCGCTCAGGGGTAGCTGCAGGATCTGGCGCAGCGACACTCCTCTGTTGAGAGCGCCGATCGCTGCGTCGTGGAACGCCATGATCGTCTTTAGCAGCCAGTAGCCCTTCTTGGGAGGGCAGTAGGCGTCGACTGCGTCGAACGCGAACTGCTGCAGGAAGTCCTCCCGAAGCATGCGCGCGACCTCGAGGATGATCTTCTCGGACTCGGGGAGGGCGTCCGGACCGACCAGCTGCACGATCTCCTGCAGCTCGGTCTCCTTCTGTAGAAGGAACATGGCACGGTCGCGGAACGCCAGCCAATCGCTGGCGACGTTACTCTCGAACCAGCCGCGGACCTGACCCATGTACAGGGTGTAGGACTTGGTCCACGAGATGGCCGGGAAGTGGCGCCTGTGCGCCAACGAGGTGTCCAGCGCCCAGAAAGCACCGGTGACGCGAAGAGAGTTCTGCGTCATCGGCTCCGACATGTCACCTCCGGCGGGCGATACGGCGCCGACCATGGTGACCGACCCGAGCCGGTCTGTCTCGCTGCCGAGGGCCTGAACACGGCCGGACCGCTCATAGAAAGCAGCGAGGCGTGTGGCGAGGTACGCCGGATAGCCTTCCTCGCCGGGCATCTCTTCCAAACGACCGGAGATCTCACGCAGAGCCTCGCCCCACCTGGACGTGGAGTCGGCCATCATCGCGACGTTGTAGCCCATGTCGCGATAGAACTCGGCGAGTGTTGCGCCGACATAGATCGAGGCTTCGCGCGCCGCGACCGGCATGTTCGATGTATTGGCGACGAGCACGGTGCGGTCCATCAACGGGGCGCCCGTCTTCGGGTCGTCCAGTTGCGGGAACTCGGTGAGCACCTCGGTCATCTCGTTGCCGCGCTCCCCGCAGCCGACGTAGACGATGATGTCGACATCGGCCCACTTGGCGAGCGACTGCTGTGTGACGGTCTTCCCAGTGCCGAAGCCACCCGGGATGATGGCGTTGCCGCCCAGCGCGATCGGGAAGAACGTGTCGAGGATCCGCATGCCTGTGATGAACGGGGTCGTCGGGTCGAGTTTCTTGGCGTAGGGCCGCCCCTGACGTACAGGCCAGCGCTGCGTCATCCCGATCTTGGTCCCGTCCTCCAGCGTGGCGACGGCGGTGTCGATGTTGTACTCGCCCACGGGGAGCACGGTCACGACCTTGCCGGAGACTTTCGGCGGGACCATCACCTTGTGAATGATCGTCTGCCCTTCCGGGATGGTACCGAGTATGTCGCCGGGGACCACGGTGGTCCCGGGTTCAACCGAGGGCGTGAACTTCCACAGCTTCTCGCGGTCGAGCGCCGAGACCACGGTGCCTCGGGCGATGAAGTCGCCCGTCTTGGCGATCTCGGGCAGCGGACGCTGCACGCCGTCGTAGATGGACGAGAGCAGACCCGGACCGAGCTCGACCATCAGCGGACCCTCGGTGGACTCGACCACGTCGCCTACCATCAGGCCGGACGTGTCCTCGTAGACTTGGATCGTCGCACGGTCGCTCTCGAGGCGGATGACCTCGCCCATCAGTCCGTACGCGCCGACACGGACCACGTCGTACATCTTCGCACCGGTCATGCCCTCGGCAACCACGACCGGGCCGGTGATCTTTTGAATGCTTCCTGCAATCATCAGCCTCGCCTCAGTGTTATGTCGAATCCGATAGCTCTTCGGATCAGGCGTGACAGATACGCCCGATGGTCCTCTCCAAGATGCAGCTTCTCCTTGATGGGCAAGGAGATGACTATGGGGCGGTAGATCGAGTCGATCTTCTTCTGGAGCCGCTCGTCGATCTCGGCCATCATCGCTTCGTTGACCGCGATGATGCCGCTCGCGTCGTCGTCCACGAGCGCGTTCAGTTGCTTGCGCGCCTCTTCGGGCGATGAAGCGACATGCACATCGACTCCGGCGAGCCGGAAGCCGTCAGCCGTGTCGGGGTCCGTGAGGACGATGAGCTTATACAACGATCAGCTCCTTCCTCATGCGTTCCACCGGCATGCCGACAGAGATGCCCTTGACGATGATGCGGAGGTTCGTCACCTCGTTCTGCTTGGCCCACAGGTAGCCGATGAGGATTCCCACGCCCAAGGGGTCACCGCGGCCGGCAGCGAAGGCGCGGCGCGTCACGAACTCTTCGAGCGCACGCTCGAACACCGAGATGGAACCTTCCTCGATGTAGGTGAGGACGACCTCTTCCAGCGGCTTGCCGTACGGCGTCGACTTGAGCCGGTCGAGCACCTCGTCGACGTCCGACATGGCGGCCAGCGCGCTGAACTGAGCCTCGTCGATGTCGAGCCCACCGGAGAGGAAGAACCGGCTTGGGTCGATGTCATGCATGTCCGCCTTGAGCAGACGGAACACGGTCAGCAGGTTCGTCGAGTCGGTCTGTGCTCCCAGGACCCGGCGTGCGACCTGGTAGTTCTGGCCCCGGCCTCGCAGACGATTCGCCGCCGATACCGCGTAGTAGCGGTCCAGCGACAGCTCCAGAAAGGACAGGTCCTGTGTCTTGATGTACTCCACGACCGCATCGCGCAGGGGAGCGGCATACTCTACGCCCCAGGTAGCGAGTGTATCGATGACCGCGCGCACGTCCGGCTCGCGGGTGAGCACGTTCAGGTCCACCTCTTTGAACGATGCGAGCGGCATGAGACTCACGGCGATCTCGTCCGGCGACAGCTCCATGTGCTTCCCGCGGATGATCGTCTTGAGGTTGAACAGGTCCCAGCGCCCCAACAGCGTTGTCAGCAGCAGCCCGGCCTGGTCGTTGGAGAAACCGATCACCTTCTGGAACGTCCTCACCATGTTGCGCTTGAGCGCCTCGTCGATGGATCGGAACGTCTTGCCGTGGATGATCTCAGCATCGATATCGACGGAGTACTCCGTGTCCTGCAGCATCTGGATCACGCGCTTGACGTCCTGCGCCTCCATCAAGTCATCGAGGAAGGCACGCGTGAACAGGCGCGAACGCATACCGCGTGCGCGTGCGTTGCAGTAGCCATAGTCCTTGCCGGGACGTTTGGCGTAGAGGCTGACCGTCTGCTCGCTCATGCGAACAATGTCTCCGAGATCCGCGACTGCACCAGGGGACGGGCCTTGTGGATGCGGTCTTCGAACGTGTTACGGCGGATGACCGTGCCGCCGTTCGAGACGACCGTGACTCCGCCGCTGGTGTCCAGGTCGGCTTCGACCTCACCCTTGCGGCCCAGATCAGTCAGGGTCGCGACCGCCAGCTGGGCGTCCGCCGGGGAGACTCGCACCACGACATCACCTTCGACGCCATTGAGCGCCTCTTCAGCGAGCCGATGGAAGATGCGTTCGTACTCCGGAGTGTCGTGCAGGGCGGCCAGCTGTCGGCCGGCCTCGGAGAACACCCCCTCGACGCCGCTGTCCTTGGCCGCCGCAGTGGCCTTCCGGTTCTCGAGCCGTGCAGCGTTCAGCAGATGCTGAGCACGTGCGCGTACCGAAGCGTCGGCCACTTCGACCCTGCGATCGCGGATACGCTTGGCCTCTTCGCGTGCCTCTTCCTCGATCGCCTTCGCCTGCGCTTTGGCGCCTTCAAGGATCATCCTGCACTCCTCGTCGGCCTGTTCCTCCAGCGCTCTGAAGATGTCTTCGATCGCCATGATCCGTGGATCCTCTCCGCGTGCGTGTGAGCGTGGTTCGAGTCTGCTCTAGCCGTTGATCATGATGGCGGACACGAATCCCAGAAGGACGATGACCTCCGGGAGGGCCTGAAGGGTGATGACCCAGATGGAGACTTCGGGGCGCTCAGCCAGTGTACCGGCACCGGCGGAACCGATCTTCGCCTGTGCATAGCCAGCGGCCAAGGCGGACACGCTCATGGCGAGACCCGCGGCCATGGCCTTCGCGGCCGAGACACGCCAGTCAACGGCCGCGGTCGCGGTCGTCTCGGCTGCGAACGCCGTAGCGGCTCCCATAAGAGTCGCCAGGAACGCGGCGCCAAACACCAGCTTTGCAGTCTTCTTCTTGTCGATCATGCGCTCTTTTCACCTCCGGTTTTTTGGAACGGCTTGTACTCTTGCGTGCCAGCCTCGAAGAATCCCCCGAAGAACTCGAGGAAGTTGAGGCGCAATGCATGGATCGTGGGGCTGAACGCCGCGAGCAGGAGGTTCAGCCCATGCAGCAGGATGCCGATGAAGAGGGCCAGGATGACGCCGGTCACGGTCGGCGGGTTGCCGATGGACTTGTGCATGATGCCGTTGACGGCATCGGCGAAGATCGCACCCGCCAGACCGACGGCCATGATACGGATATAGCTCGCTATGTGCGTCATGCCCTCGAGCATCTCGATCGCACCCATGATCCCGCCGCCTCTTATGGCGAAGACGAAGCCGGCAAACGCCACGGCCGCGAACACGATCTGTCCGACGGTGGTCCATGTGCCGAACTTGGGCAGGACCACGCCGACGACGACGGCGAGCATGATGCCCACGAAGAGTGCGAGCAGGCCGCCGCGCTCCCAGAGGTGGTGGCGGCTCTTGGTGCGAATGGCGTTGACGACGCCAAACACGAAGCTGAGCATGATCTGCATGACGCCGACCGCGATGGCGATGTACATGAAGACCGTGACGAACTCCACGCGGTTGAACGGCAGCGTGACTCCCGCGACCTTGATCGGGATGATCAGGTTCAAGTACTCCTTGCCGAGGAAGTTGCCGAAGAACTCGCCGTAGAGGAACCCGAAGATGATGACCATCATCGTCGCTGGGCCCAGGATCGACGTCGCGAGCTGCATGCCGTCGTTGTCCTTGCCCTTGATGCGCAGCCACACGACGATGCCCAGCATGAGCAGGCCATAGCCGATGTCGCCGACGATCATGCCGAAGAACAGCGGGTAGAAGATGAAGAGCATCCACGTCGGGTCCATCGTCCCGTACTTCGGGATACCCCGCTGGGCCACAAGGAACTCGAACGGGGCCATGATCTTTGAGTTCTTCATGGCGACCGGTGTCTCGCCGAAGTCCTTCTCCTCGATCTCGATCTGATTGACGATCACGTCGTCGCCGAAGCTGCCCTTGATGCCCTTGCGAAGACCCGACATCTCGTCGACGGGGATCCAGCCGGTGACCACGAACGCGTAGCTCGTCTGCCCGAACTTCGGGATCGCGCCGATCTCGTCGATCTTGTCGGCGAGGACGTCGCGGATGGTCGAGAGTATGAGGTACCACTTGTTGGACATGGACTCGAGTTCCTTGCGGACGTCCTCGAGCTGCCCGGGCAGCGCCTTGCGGCGCTCCTTGATGGAGCGGTAGGCCTCGTCGAATGGCATGCCCTGCATGTCCGAGGGCAGGCGGATCTGGTTGACGTTCTCCATCGCCAAGAACTTGTGCACCGGGTCCGAGTACGTCTTCGAGAACACGACGATGGCCGCGGTGGTGTCTTCGTCCACGTCAGTGGACACGATCTCGCACTGCTTCTTGGTGATCTTGTCGAGCTCTTCCTTGAGCTGGTCGAGCGCGCCCTTGTAGCGACGCTCGACCAGCAGTGCCACCGACTCGAATTGACCCGTGGCCACGATCTGCTTCGCGAGGGGCTGGATCTTGTGGAGGATCGGCTCGTAGCGCGACAGAAGGCCGATCTCGGCCTCCAGGTCGGTCTGGGACGCGGCCAGCGAGGACGTCTTGTCCTCGACCTCGTCGATGACACCAGTGACCTCGTTGGCGAGCTCGCCCGTGTCCATCTTCCACAGTCTGAGGTACTCGCGCTGGCGCTTGACCTCGTCCACCTCGGCACCAGGGAAGTGCAGTGCCTGGATGATCGCGCGCACGCGGATGAGCAGGTCTTCCATCCGCTCCTGCTCGAGCCTCTCGCCGACCTGTACTTCCATCTGTTCGAGCGGAACTTCGCCCGAGTCGATCTTCTTTGAAAGATCCTCGATGTGCAGGGTCCCTTGATCGTGTAGCAGACTCACGACTTCGAAGAACCGACTCTTCGGGCCGATGATCTCGACCTTAGCCATAGGGACCAACACCAGAACCACCCCCTCCACGAGCTTGATGGAACGAACGAGACGAGACGAAGCTCGTCCTATGAACCCTTGATCATGTCGACGACGAGCGCCACTGCGTCGCTCGAGCGCGAAGAGATGGTGGCCTGGATCGTCTCGACATCGACGCCGACGCTGGAGCGGATCTTGACAGCCTCGGCCTCAGCCGCCGCCAGCGCCTTGGCCTCGTGCTCCCGTGCCAGGCGCTCGCCTTCATCGTCGGCCTTGCCGACAGTCTCGGCGGCCTTCTTGCGGGCCTCCGCGACGACGGCCTCCGCCTTGGTCTTCGCGGCCAGCACGCGACCCGAGATCTCGATCTCCTTCTCGCGGATCTGGAACAGCGGAGAGTCGGCGTCCTTGTTGATGACGTCCTGGTGGAACTGGATCTCCTCGAGGACTTTCTCGTCCACTACTCAGGTCCCTTCGATCCGGCGCCCGTCTGGGCCGCACTCACGGCTGGCAGCACACGGGGAGTCCACCGTGGTAAGTCCCGCTCGACTGATGTCGTCGCTCGGGACCCCATCCCCGTGGTGCTCCTCGTGGAATGTGTTCGCCAGCATGCACGGCTTTCCTGCAAGATCGGCAAGGAACGCTCGCGGACGGGCATCGCGCCACGGTGATGCGCGGCTCGCGGGCGCTCTCGCGTGTGCGGAGCGCCCGGTGCGCTGCCATGGACCCAGAGCCGGCGGCGGACCTACGAGCCCTGCACGTACCGCCGCTCGAGGCGCAGACCGAAGCCGCACGCGATCTCGTAGTTGATGGTGTCGCACGCCTCGGCGTGCTCGTCGAGCGTCACGCGCTCCGTCCCCTGGACACCAACGAGTACGACTTCATCGCCGGCCTCGACCTCGACGCCGCGCGGGACCTCGAACATGAATTGATCCATGCACACGCGCCCCACCTGCCGGCACGCCACGCCGCCGGCCAGCACGCGCGCCTTGTTCGAAAGGCCGCGCCGGAACCCGTCGGCGTATCCGACCGGCATCGTGGCGACCGTCGTCGGCGACGGCGCATGCCACGTGAACCCATAGCTGACGCCTTCGCCCATCGCGAGCCGCCGTACGCGCGACACCTTGGCTTTGACCGACATCGCGGGACGCAGCTCCACCTTGGTGGCGGTCTCGGGCGAAGGGTGCAGTCCGTATAGCGCGATGCCGCATCGGACCATGTCGAGGTGTGTCTCCGGATGCAGGATGGTGGCGGGGCTGTTCGCCGCGTGAACGATGCCGGGGTCCATCCCCCGGTCGCGCATCTCCCCCACGGCCGCCTGGAATCGCTCGAGCTGCCGCTCGAATTCCCAGTCCCCGGGGACGTCCGCGGTGGCGAAGTGGGTGAACACGCCTTCCATCTCGAGGCCCGGCAGACCGCGGAGCGACTCGACGAAGTCCGCGGCATCCTCGGCCTTGACGCCGATCCGGTTCATGCCGGAGTCGATCTTGAGGTGGAACCTGACCGTGCGCTGGGAGAGTGTCGCCGCACGAGAGAGTCCGATCGCGAAGTCGCGTGAGTACAGCGCCGGAGTCAGCCGATGCTCGACGACCGCATGGGCGCCCATCGCGGGGGGCTCGGAGAGCAGTTGGATCGGCGCCTCGATCCCGGCGCCGCGCAGCTCGGCACCCTCGTCGATCGTGGCGACCCCGAGCCGGTCGGCCCGTGCGGAGAGTGCCGCGCGCGCCACCTGCACCGCTCCGTGGCCATAGCCGTCGGCCTTCACGACGGCCATGAACAGGGTCTTGGGCGCGATCATCGCCTTGAGCGCCCGGACGTTGTCGGCGATCGCCGATACGTCTACCTCGATCCACGCGCCGCGCGGGTTCGGCACCCCTAGCCCTCCGATGCGAGCGAGCGCACGAGGTCGTGCTTGGAGATGATGCCTATCAGCTTCCCGCCGTCGACGACCGGGAGCCTGCTGACCTCGCGGTTGACGAGCAGGGTCGCGAGATCCTCGATGGAGGCGCTGGGACCGACGACCACGGGGTCGGGCGTCATGACCTCGCCCACCGTCGCCGCAACGGCCTTCTTCAGCCCCTCTTCGAAGCGCTTGACCGACGGCGGATACATGATCACGCCGCCGAGCAGTGAGATGTAGGTCGGGAACTGGGCGCGCACGTCCTGCATGATCAGATCGCTCTCCGTTACGATTCCGACGAGCTTGCCGTCGCGGATGACCGGCAGAGCCCCCACGTTGTTCTCCGACATCAGGTGGGCCGCGTCCGTCACCGGCACATCTTCGGCGACTGTGATCGGATCGGGCGTCATGATGTCTCGTGCGATGATGTCGGCCATCTTTGTGCCTCCATGTGACGCCGGGCGCGGACGCGTCCGGGATGCGGTCCGATCAGTCGGTATGCGGGCTATGGGTGCCGAGCAGCGCGTGAACGGCCCGCGGAACATATGTAAGCACGTCCTCGGCGGTCGAACAAACCGGGGTGAGCGCCTCGACGGCCAAGTCGCCTGCGGCGCCGTGGAGATGCACGGCGAGCGCTGAGGCGTCGACGGGATCGAGTCCCTGCGCGAGCAGGGCGCCGCACATGCCCGCGAGCACGTCCCCCGTGCCGAGGGTCGCCAGCGCCGGTCCGCCTGTCATGTTCGCGATGAGCCTGCCTCCGCTCGCGATGAGGGTGCGCGGTCCCTTGAGGACGGCCACGGTGCGCGGACCGGCGGCGGCCACGAGCGCGACCGCGGCAGCCGGACGGTCGGCTTCGACCCGGGCCCCCGAACCGTAGCCCAGGAGACGGGCGGCTTCGCCCGAATGCGGCGTGAGCACCGTCGCCGCCGTGCGGGAGGCGAGCCGCTCCGGGAAGAGTCCCGCTGCATACAACCCATCGGCGTCGAGAAGAAGCGGGCAGGTGAGATCCTCACTGAGCCGCAGGACCGCCTCCACGGTGCCCGGCAGACGACCGAGCCCACATCCGAGCACGACGGCATCGGCTGCCGCGGAGAGTTCCATCACGCGAGCGACGGCGGACCCGCTGAGCCCGACTTCGGGGTCCCAATCCAGCGCCACCTTCACGGGAGCGGTGAGCTTCGTCTCGACCACCTGCATCGACGGGGCGGGCACGGCCACCGTCACGTACCCGGCTCCCATGCGAAGAGCGCCCATCGCCGCGAGACACACCGCGCCGGTCATGCCGGGCGCTCCTCCGATGACGAGGACGTGCCCCCTGGAGCGCTTGTTCGCGTCGAATACCGGGAGCGGCAGCAGATCGCGATACTCGTCCCACGACCACGTCTCGAGTACCGCATCGAACTCGAGGTCCGTCCCTGCGATCCCGATGTCGGCCACCACGACCTCGCCGGCGAGTCGCGCACCCGCACCCACCACGAGCCCCCGCTTCAGCGATGAGAACGTCACCGTGACGTCCGCGGCAACAGCCGTGCCCGGCGCAGCCCCGGTGTCGGCATCGACACCGGACGGGACGTCTATCGAAAGCACGCGGCTATCCGACTCCCCGATCGCCTCGATGGCGCGAGCGTATGGCTCACGCGGGGCGCCGACAGCTCCCGTCCCGAGCAGTGCGTCTATGACGAGCGTGACGCCGGCCAGGCCCAGGAGCAGCGCCTCGTCGGACTCCAGGAGCGTCCATGCGACGCCGATGTTCACGGCCAGGCGGGCTGCAGCGCCCGCTGGAGCCGCGAGGGCTTCCGGCGCCGCCAGTGCGAGCACGTGCACGTCGCGTCCGGCCTCGTGCAGGCAGCGCGCCGCGACCCAGCCGTCCCCGCCGTTGTTCCCTTTTCCGGCCACGACAACGACCCGGCCATCGGGAGCGAGCGAGACGGCCTCCGCGGCGACCGTCGAGCCCGCGCGCTCCATGAGCGTCGCCAGACTCATGCCTCGAGCGACCGCTCGCTCCTCGGCTGTGCGGATCTGTGCGGCTGTCAGCGCTTGGAGCACGACGTCCTCCTCGGATCCGGCCGCCCCTGACGCAGGGTGTGTCCCTGCGGTCCCCGCCCAGCCCTAGTCGACATCGTCGATGAGCCCTCGCATCTCCTTGAACGTCGCGTTTCGCATCGACGCCGCGTCCTGTGGCTCGGATGCCGGCCGCATCCGCTCGGTGATGGCTACCGCGGACGCCACCGCCGTCGTGTGCGTGTACGACAGCGAGAGGTGCATCTCCACGATTCCCATCTCCGCGGCGACCTCGGCGGCACGCCCCGACAACTGGGGCGACGGGCGCCCCTTCGGGTCGCGCATGACCTCGACGTCCGTGAACTTCATCCCCGAAAAACCGGTCCCGAGCGCCTTGAGCACGGCTTCCTTCGCCGCGAAGCGCAGCGCGTAGTGCACTTCGGGCCGGTTGCGTGCGTCGCAGTACCGGCGCTCCCGCTCCGAGAAGATCCTTTCCTTCATCCGCGGATGGCGTGCGAGCGCAGCTGCCATCCTGTCGATCTCGACAATGTCGACGCCAAGCCCTTCGATCATCTCAACCTGTCCCTTACTCCACGGTGACGGACTTGGCGAGGTTGCGCGGCTGGTCGACATTGCACCCTCGGAGCTTGGCCACATGGTAGGCCAGCAGCTGCAGCGGCACGACCGCCGGGATGACGGAGAGCAGCTCGGGCACGGCGGGCACGAACAGGACATGCTCGGCGTGCTTGCCGATCGCGGTATCGCCCTCGGTCGCAACGGCCATCACCTGCGCTCCGCGCGCCCGCACCTCCTGGACGTTGGATACGACCTTCTCATACGTGTGACCCTGCAGCGCAACCACGACGACCGGCACCTCCGGCGTGATCAACGCGATCGGACCGTGCTTCATCTCGCCGGCGGCATATGCTTCCGCGTGGATGTAGGAGATCTCCTTGAGCTTGAGGGCGCCCTCCATCGCGGCGGGAACCCCGATGCCGCGACCCAGGAACAGGGAGCTGACCGGGCTGTCGAACTCCTCGGCGCATGCAAGGATGGCCGCGTCGTCCGCCAGGATACGCTGCACTACGTCCGGCATCGCCTGAAGCTGGTCCCACACGGCGCGGACCTCGTCGACGGACAAGCGTCCGTGCACCTGCGCGAGGTAGAGCGCGAGGACGTAGACCGCCGCTAGTTGGGCCGTGAACGTCTTGGTGGCCGCCACGCCGATCTCCGGCCCGGCGTGGGTGTAGATGACGCCGTCGGACTCGCGGGTCACGCGGCTGCCGACCACATTGGTGATCGAAATGGCCCGAGCTCCGCGCTGGCGAGCAGTGCGAAGAGCGGCCAGCGTGTCGGCCGTCTCGCCCGACTGGGTGATGGCCACCACGAGTGTGTCGGGACCCACGATCGGTTCGCGGTACCGGAACTCGCTCGAGAAGTCCACCTCGACCGGCACCCGCGCCCACGTCTCGATCAGGGTCTTGGCAACGAGCGCTGCGTGATACGACGTCCCGCACGCGATGATGGTCACCCGGGCGATCGCGCGCAGCGCGTCGTCGTCCATGGCGAGCTCTGAGAGTTGGATGCGACCGTCGTCGCCCATCCGGCCCAGCAGCGTCTCACGGATCGCGCGAGGCTGCTCATGTATCTCCTTGAGCATAAAGTCGTCGTATCCGCCCTTCTCGGCGGCGGCAAGGTCCCACTCCACGAGCATCCGCTCCGGTGTGACCTCGGCGCCCGACAGGTCGACCACGCGCACACCCGCGGCGGTCACCGTGGCGACCTGACCGTCATCGAGGATCATGACATCGCGGGTGTAGGCGAGCACAGCCGGGATGTCACTGGCGACGATGTTCTCGCCGTCCCCTATCCCGATGATCAAAGGCGAATCCTTGCGAGCCGCGATGATCTCGCCGGGATGGTCGCGGTGTGCGACGGCGATCGCGTACGCACCGTCGAGGCGTGCGAGCGCGGCTTGGACCGCGCTTGTCAGATCGCCCGTGTAGCACGCCTCGATCAGATGGGAGATCGTCTCGGTATCCGTCTCCGATGTGAAGGCATGCCCGGCGGCGGTCAACTCCTCGCGCAGGTCCATGTAGTTCTCGATGATCCCATTGTGCACGACCGCGAGCGCGCCATCGCAGTCGATATGGGGGTGAGCGTTCTCCTCGCTGGGCCGGCCGTGCGTCGCCCAGCGGGTGTGGCCGATGCCCGTCGTGCCCTGGGGCGGAGCGGCGTCGATGACGTCCCGCAGCGCGGCCAGCTTGCCAACGCGACGCGTCACCATGAGCTCACCGTCACACACCACGGCCACGCCGGCCGAATCGTAGCCGCGGTACTCCAGGCTGGCCAGCCCCTTGAGAAGCACGTCTGTGGCGCGCTTCTGTCCCACGTATCCGACGATTCCACACATATGAGCCTCCTTGATTCCAGGAAGCGGTCAGGTCGCGTTCCGGGTAGCACCCAGCCCGACGCACACTGCGGCCATTGCGGCTGCATGAAGCGTGAGGGGTGTATGCGCGATGCGCGCGATGGTACCGGTCCCGTCCCGTTCTGTCCCCGCGGTCACCCGCGGGATTTGTCGGGTACGGTCACGACTCCGGTGTGCCGGGGGGCCATCCGCCGAATCTTTCGATCAGCCCCCGCCTCGTCGACTGCACAGAAGTGCTCTGTCTCGCAGTCCCGGCGCTTGCTTGGTGCCTCCGTACGACTGGTGGCTTAAGGTCGCCTCCTTCCGGCCGCGGGTGTCGGTCACAACCTCGTGCGGCTGCGTCCAGTGTACCCGAAGGGGCTCGTCGCCAGCCGTAACGGCAGGGTTACGGCATTGAGGACGGATCAGCCCAGTTCCGCTCGCACCACGTCGACGAGCCGGTCGACCGTCTCCTGGGCCGCATCGAGCTCGGAGGCTTCAGCCATGACGCGAACCAGCGGTTCCGTGCCCGATGCCCTCACGAGGACGCGCCCGCTCATCCCGAGCTGGGTCTCGGCCTCCGCCACAGCGTCGAGTACGGCCGCGCTCGTCGCCAACTTGGCTTTGTCGGCGACACGCACGTTGACGAGCACCTGGGGGTATCGGCGCATGACCCCGCGCAACACGGAGAGCGGCGACCCGGTCCGCCGCATGACGGACGCCAGTTGCAGGGCGGTCACGAGCCCGTCGCCCGTGGTGTTGTGCTCCAAGAAGATCACGTGACCGGACTGCTCGCCTCCCAGAGTCACGCCCATCGCGCGCATCTCGTCGAGGACGTAGCGGTCGCCGACATTGGTCTTGACCACCGTGATGCCCTGCTCGCGCATGGCCACCTCGAAGCCGAGGTTGCTCATGACCGTGCCGACCACCGTGTTGCCCGGTAGCCGGCCTTCGTGCTTGAGCCGGGTCGCACAGATCGCGATGATCGCATCGCCGTCGACTTCCTCGCCGAGCTCATCGATCGCGAGCACGCGGTCGGCGTCGCCGTCATGCGCGAGCCCGATGTCCGCGCCCGTCTCCATCACGAGAGAGCGGACGACGTCGAGGTGCGTCGAGCCGCAGTCGAGGTTGATGTCCATGCCGTCCCACTCGCAGTTCACGCTGACGACGTCCGCACCCAAGCGTCGCAACGCCTCCGGTGTCACGAGCGCCGACGCACCGTGGCCGCAATCCAGCGCGACCTTCAGTCCCGACAGGTCGCCGGAGATGGTCGCGACCGCGTGGTCGATGTAGCGCTCGCGGGCGTCGCCGATCTCATGGCGCCGCCCCACGTCCAGTCCTGTCGGCCGTTTCCAATCGCGGGCCGTGCCCACGAAGCCCTCGATCTCGTCCTCGAGGTCGTCGGGCAGCTTGAAACCCTCCCGGCTGAAGAACTTGATCCCGTTGTACTCGGCCGGGTTGTGCGACGCGGAGATGACCACTCCGCCGTCTGCGCCCAACTCGCGCGTGAGAAGAGCGATGGCCGGGGTCGGGACGATGCCCGCGGTCAGCGCGTCGGCACCACCCGAGCAGATGCCCGCTACCAGCGCTCCCTCGAGCATGTCGCCGCTGCGACGCGTGTCACGGCCGACCACGATCCGCCCGCGCCCGCCGTCGCCCAGGAAATGGCCGGCAGCCTCGCCGAGCCGAAAGGCCAGTTCGGGGGTCAGGTCCGCATTCGCGATGCCGCGTACGCCGTCGGTTCCGAAGAGTCGGGTCATGGTCGCCCTCGTGGCTTTCTCGCTGGTGCGTCCGCCTGGCGAGCGGACCTATTCTACCCCCGCGCGCGACGGGGCGGCCCGCCGTGTGGCGGGCCGCCCCGTATTCGCAGCGGAGTCGGTGCTGGACCTCGCTCGAGACTAGCGCTTGGAGAACTGCGGCCGCTTGCGGGCCTTCTTCAGTCCGTACTTCTTGCGCTCGACCATGCGGGGGTCGCGGCGCAGCAGGCCGTTGCTCTTGAGCACCGGGCGATAGTCGTCGCCGGCCTCGAGCAGCGCGCGGGCGATGCCGTGACGCAGGGCGCCGGCCTGGCCGGACAGGCCACCACCGTGGAGCGAAGCGATGACATCGAAGCGGCCCACGGTCTCGGTGACCTTGAACGGCATGTTGATGTCGGTCATCAGCACGGCGCGACCGAAGTAGCCGGCGGCCTCCTTGCCGTTGACGGTGATGATGCCGGTGCCCGGCTTGATGCGGACGCGCGCGACCGAGGTCTTGCGGCGGCCGGTCCCGTAGTAGATAGCAGTGTCAGCCATATCGAGCTAGCCCTTCAACGTGATCTGGCGCGGCTTCTGTGCGACATGCGGATGCTCTTCGCCGGCGTAGACCTTGAGCTTCAACCCCATGGCGCGACCGAGCGTGTTCTTCGGCAGCATGCCCTTGACGGCAGCTTCGATCACCTTGCGCGGGTCCTTGGCGAGCAGTTCGGAGATGGGAGTCTCCTTCAGACCGCCGGGGAACCCGGAGTGACGGTAGTACTTCTTGTCGGCAAGCTTGTTACCGGTCAGTCTGACCTTCGACGCATTGATGACGATGACGAAGTCACCGGTATCGACGTGCGGGGTGTACTGCGGCTTGCGCTTGCCCCTCAATATCTGGGCGACCTCGCTCGAGAGGCGGCCGAGCACCATATCGGTGGCATCGACCAGCAGCCACTCGCGCTCGACTTCTCCAGGCTTGGCGTGGTAGGTCTTCAATGCTCCTCCAAAGGAATGCGGACGTGCGTGTCGTTTCTGAGTTCACGGGGCTCCGAAAACGAACCCTCTGAGTGTAGCCACGCCCCCACGGAGTGTCAACAACGCCGCCGGGCGTCCCCATGCCCCTCCGAACCTGCCCACAGCAGTGGTGGATGGAGCATCTCGAGGACCCTAGAGCCACAGTTCCTCGGGGTACGTGACGTGCCACAGCGTGAGCCCGTGAGGAGGCGCCGTCTGGCCGGCGGCCCCGCGGTGCTGCGCCTCGAGAACCTCGCCCACCCACCGCGCCGGACGCTTCCCGCGACCCACCTCGACCAGGCTGCCCACCACGATACGCACCATCGAGTGCAGGAAGCTGCGCCCGATGATCCGCACCACGATGCAATGCTCGCCCATCTCCCAGGCCGGCTCGATCTCAAGCAGGTCGATCGTGCGCACGGTGCGCTTGCCCTCGGAGCTCCCTTTCACGCAGAACGTGCGGAAGTCGTGCCGTCCGGTCAGCTCCGACGCGGCCTGGCGCATCGCGCCGAGGTCCAGCGGGCCCTTGACCCACCACGCCAGGTCGCGCAGGAACAACGGGGGCACCGGCCCGGTCACGACGCGGTAGCGGTACTCGCGCGATACCGCCGAGTGTCGTGCGTCGAACTGCGGCGGTGCCGAGCGCACGTCGACCACGGATATCCCGTCGCCCGCGAGCGAGTTGAGCGACCGCAGCAGGGAGCGATTGTCGACGTCGGGCTCGTGCGCGGGGAAGCTGATGACCTGCGCGAGGGCGTGCACCCCCGCGTCCGTGCGGCCCGCGCACGCGGTGATGACCGGGCGACGCAGCGCGATGGCCAACGCGGCCTCCAGCCGGCCCTGGACGGTGACCTGTCCGGGCTGCCTCTGGAAACCTGCGAAGGGACGGCCGTCGTACGAGACGGTCACCACGGTCGTGCTACCGCCGCTCACAGCATCAGCCCCATCGCGATCAGCATCGAGGCGCCCGCAAGCAGCGCCACCCAGTCGGCGGAGCGCATCTTCGACATCCGCATCGACGTGCGACCCTCGCCACCATGGTAGCAGCGCGACTCCATCGCGACGGCCAGATCGTCTGCGCGGCGGAACAGGTTGAAGAACACCGCGATGAGCACGGGGACCCAGGCCCTGACACGCGCCAGCGGCCCGCCCGAATCCAGCCGCGCGCCCCTCATCGATTGCGCGGTGACTATGCGCTCGGTCTCCTCGGCAGTCGTTGGGACGAAACGAAGCGCGATGGTGAGCGTCATGGCGAGCTCGCCCGCCGGAACACCGAGAGGGCGAAGCGGACGCAGGATCCGCTCTAGCGCCTCCGTGATCTCGACTGGACTCGTCGTGAGTGTGAGCAGGGTCGTGGCGATCACCAGCAGCAGGATGCGAAGGGCGAAGAACGACCCGGTCCTCAGGCCTGCCGCATCGAGCGCCAGCGGCCCCACCCGCACCAGCGCGGTCGCCGGCCGCCAGCGCAACCCGTTGGCCAACAGCGTGAACGCCACTATGACCGCCACGGCGCTCACGCCCCGGGCCGCCGCTGCCGCCGGCACCCGCGACAACGCGATGGCCGCCACCAACACGGCGCCCGCGGCGGCCAGGCCTGCGAAACCGTGCACGAGGAACAGCGCGGCGGTGAACGCTGCGACCAGCCCCATCTTCGCCAGGGCGTTGAGGCGGTGGACCGGTGAGTCGACCGGGACGTACTGCCCGATCGCGATGCGCGCCGGGCTCACCGCGGACCGCCCGCCATCGCGGTGAGGATGCGGGCCGCCTCGCGAGGATCGAGAGTGGCCCGGGGGTTCGCGCCCCATCTCTCGCCGGCCAGCAGCACGGCTCGGGCGACGTCCGGGAGCCGCACGCCCGCGGGCAGCGATGCGCTGGCGGAGAGCATCTCGGCAGGGGTCCCTGAGAACGCCAGGGACCCACCGGACAACACCAGCACACGATCGGCTGACGCCATGAACTCGCTCGCCTCGTGGGTGACCACCACCACGCCGGCCGATGACCGGGCCGCGGCAACGGCTTCGCGCACGGCTGCGCGACCACGAGCATCCAATCCGGCTGTCGGCTCGTCCAGCAGCAGGTAGTCCGGACGCATCGCCAGCACTCCCGCGACGGCAGCCCGGCGGGCCTCGCCGCCGGACAGCTCGAAGGGCGTCCGGAAGCCGAATTCGTCAGGGTCCAGTCCGACCGCGGTCAGGGCCGCGCGGGCTTCGTCGTGCGGATGCGCCGCGCCCAGGTTGACCGGCCCGAACGCGACGTCCTCGAGCACGCTCGCGGCGAAGAACTGCGACTCCGGGTTCTGGAACACCATCCCGACCCGACCACGGAGACGCCTCCTTGCCGCGGAGGACATCTCCTGGCCGTCGATCGTCACGCGTCCCTCCGTGGCGTCGACCAGACCGCACGCCAGGCGCAGCAGCGTGCTCTTGCCCGACCCGGTCGGCCCCAGCACCACGGTGAGCCCACCCCTCTCGACCGTCATGTCCACGCCCTCGAGCGCCCGGTGCTCGAAGCCACGGCCGGCGTTGTACGCGAATCCGGCGTCCTCGACGATCAGTGCCACAGCGCACCGACCAGGGCCTCGGGGGTCAGCGCCCTGCGGGGCACGTCGAACCCGGACTCACGCAGCAGGGCGGCGAGCACGCCGATCGACGGCATCTCCAGACCGGCGGCGGTCAAGGCCGCATCGTCGCTCAGGAGGTCCTCGGGGTCACCGAGGAAGGAGAGCACTCCCCGATCCAGGACAGCGACACGGTCGGCGACCGCGACGTCGGCGATGTCGTGCGTCACGAGAAGCACTCCGTGACCCCGCTCGTGCGCGAGCGCGTCCGCAAGAGCCAGCACGTCGGCCCGGCCCTCCGGATCGAGCATCGCGCACGGCTCGTCCAGCACCAGATACGCGGGCTCCATCGCGAGCGCGGACGCCATCGCGAGCCGCTGCTTCTGACCGTCGGATAGCAGGTGCGGCTCCCGTCGCTCGAAACCTGCGAGTCCGACGGCGGCGAGCGCAGCATCGACCCGGCGCCTGATCTCGTCAGCGGGCACGCCGAGATTCTCGGGACCGAAAGCCACATCGTCCTCGACCACGGTGCCAACGATCTGGTTGTCGGGGTCCTGGAAGACCATCGCGACGCGGGAGCGAACGTCCCACGTCAGGTCGGGGTCGGCAGGGTCGAGACCGTCCACGCGCACCACCCCCGACGAGGCCACGAGCAGGCCGTTGCACAGGCGCGCGAGTGTCGACTTCCCCGACCCGTTGGCTCCCACCACGGCAAGCAGCTCCCCGGACGAGAGCGTCAGTGTGATGTCGCACAGAGCGGACCGCCCGGCACCGCCCGCGGAGTACGAGAACGACACGTCCTCGAAGGCGACCCCGCTCACCGCTGTGCCCGCGCCCTGCGCCACGCCTGCCGCCTCTCATGAAGTACCCGCCGTCACACGCGACGGAGGGCCTCACGATACCGCGAGGCCCTCCGTCCTGTCGTGCCCCACCGTGCCGCTCGATCGCGCACCGTGGGAGTTGCGCAGCGAGGAGCTAGTCGACGAGCTCCATGATCACCATGGGGGCGGCGTCTCCCTTGCGGGGGCCGACTTTCATGATGCGGGTGTAGCCGCCGTCGCGACCCTCGAAACGAGGGGCGATCTCAGCGAAGATGCGGTGGACGAGCGCCTTGTCGCGCAGCTCGCCCATGGCGAGGCGGCGCGAGTGCACGTCGCCCTTCTTCGCCCATGTGATGATCTTCTCGACCAGCGGACGGACTTCCTTGGCCCTGGTCTCGGTCGTCTTGATGCGCTCGTTCACGAACACCGCGCGTGCGATGCCGTGCAGTATCGCACTGGTGTGGCTTGCGTCGGTACCGAGCGCGCGACCCTTCTTGGCATGTCTCATGTGCGGTGTCTCCTAGGCCTTGAGCCCCAAGCCCATCTGCTGAAGCTTGTCTTTCACTTCTTCGATGGACTTGGCGCCGAAGTTACGAATGTTCAAAAGGTCGGCCTCCGTGCACTCCGTCAGCTGACCGATGGTGTTGACGCCCTGGCGCTTCAGGCAGTTGTACGAGCGGACCGACAGGTCGAGCTCCTCGATAGGGGTATCGAGCGCGCTCTCACCCTCGTCGAGTGTCGCCGTGAAGATGCCCTCGTCCGACAGAGCGGAGACGGCCTGATCGGCAAAGAGCATCATGTGCTCATTGATGATCTTCGCGGCCCGTGCCACGGCGTCGCTGGGATCCACGGAGCCGTTGGTCTCGAGCTCGAGGGTGACCTTGTCGTAGTCGGTGCGCTGGCCCACGCGGGTGTTCTCCACCACGTACGTGCAGCGCATGATCGGGCTGAACAGGGAGTCGACGGTGATGACGCCCAGCGGGTCGTCGGCACGCTTGTTGCGGTCGGCCGACACGTAGCCGCGGCCGACACCGATGCGGATCGACATCTCGAACTTGACGCCCTTGCCGATGTTCGCGATCTCGTGCTCGGGGTTGACGAGCTCGAACTCGGACGGGATCTGCAGGTCAGCGCCGGTGATGACTTTCGGACCGGTAGCGGACAAGGTCGCCACGGCGTCAGCCGCACCGATCCCCGTCTCGCGGAACACCAGTTCCTTGATGTTGAGCACGATGTCCGTGACGTCCTCGCGGACACCCTCGATCGCGGCGAACTCGTGCTGCACGCCCGCTACGCGGATCGAAGTGGCGGCTGCGCCCTCGAGCGAGGAGAGCAGCACGCGACGCATGCAGTTGCCCAGGGTGTATCCGAAGCCGCGCTCCAGCGGTTCCACCACGTAGCGCGCGGTGCGGTCGTCGATGAGCTCGACGGACACCTGGGGCCTCATGAACTCTGTCATATCTGGAAGCCTCCTTGGCTTGATCGACAGCTTGCGGGGGCTACTTGGAGTACAGCTCGATGATGAGCTGCTCGCGCACCGGGATATCGATCTGGTCACGCTGCGGGAGCGACAGGACCTTGCCCTGCAGCTTCTCGACGTCGACCTCGAGCCAACCGGGAACCTCGATGCGAGCCGAGGAGATGATGGCGGCCTTGATGACCGTCATGTCCCGGGCCTTCGGTGCGATGGCCACCACGTCGCCGGGACGGACCCGGAATGACGGGATGTTCACTCGCTTGCCGTTGACATGGATGTGGTTGTGACGCGTCGTCTGACGGGCCTCGTCGCGAGATGCGGCGAACCCGAGACGGTAGACCACGTTGTCCAGCCGGCTCTCGAGCAGGCGAAGGAGGTTCTCGCCCGTGATGCCCTGCTGGCGCGTCGCGATCTCATAGTAGTTGCGGAACTGCTTCTCGAGCAGACCGTACGTCCGCTTCGCCTTCTGCTTCTCGCGAAGCTGGACCCGGTACTCCGAGTCACGCGGGCGCTTGCGGCCGGCCATGCCCGGCGGGAAGGGACGACGCTCGACACCGCACTTGTCGGTGTAGCAGCGATCACCCTTCAGAAAGAGCTTGATGCCTTCGCGGCGGCAGAGTCTGCAGTCCGCGCCTGTGTAACGTGCCATTGAGGTTCGATTCCTCCCTGCGACTACACGCGACGGCGCTTGCGCGGCCGGCAACCGTTGTGCGGAACGGGGGTGCAGTCCTGGATGCTGGCGATCTCCAGGCCGGCGGCCTGAAGTGAACGGATAGCGGTCTCGCGGCCCGAACCCGGGCCCTTGACGAAGACCGTGACCTTGCGCAGGCCGTGCTCCTGGGCGTTCTTCGCGCACTGCTCCGCAGCCATCTGCGCCGCGAAGGGGGTGGACTTGCGCGATCCCTTGAAGCCGACGGTCCCGGCGGACTGCCATGCGATCACGTTGCCCGAGGGGTCCGTGATCGTGATGATCGTGTTGTTGAAGGTACTCTTGATGTGCGCGGCACCGACAGCGATGTTCTTGCGCTCGCTGCGCTTGACGCGCGTCTTGGTGGCCCTCTTCTTCGGAGCTGCTGCCATTGCTACTTACCCTTCTTCTTCGCGCCGATCTGGCGGCGCGGACCCTTGCGCGTACGCGCGTTGGTGTGGGTGCGCTGGCCGCGCACCGGCAGACCGCGACGGTGACGAAGACCGCGGTAGCAGCCGATCTCCATGAGACGCTTGATGTTCTGGCTCACCTCTCGGCGAAGGTCACCCTCCACCTTGAGACTGCGGTCGATGTACTCACGTAGCCGAACGACCTCTTCTTCCGTGAGGTTGCGGACACGCGTATCCGAGCTGATACCAGTCTCGCGCAGGATCGCCTGCGAGGTGGTGAGCCCAATCCCGAAGATGTACGTCAAGCCAATCTCGACGCGCTTCTCACGGGGAAGATCGACGCCTGCTATACGCGCCAAAGCAATCCCTCCTGGTCCTAACCCTGCCGCTGCTTGTGGCGTGGGTTCTCACAGATTACGAGCACCCGGCCATGACGGCGGATGACCTTGCACTTCTCACAGATCCTCTTGACCGACGGTCGTACCTTCATCGATCGTCCTTTCGCATGCACTTGCTGTCGGTATGTATCTAAGCGCCCAGCCGCAGGCGTTCCTTTTCCAAGCCTCGACACACAGTAACACGGCACCGGGCGTACCCCTTGCCGCTTTCGAAGACCGCCCTACTTGTAGCGATAGGTGATGCGGCCACGAGTCAGGTCGTACGGCGAAAGTTCCACGACGACCTTGTCGCCAGGCAGGATGCGGATGTAGTGCATGCGCATCTTACCGGAAATGTGAGCAAGCACCTTGTGCCCATTGTCCAACTCGACACGGAACATCGCGTTGGGCAGCGGCTCGACCACAGTGCCTTCGATCTCGATGGAGTCTTCGCGCTTTGCCAATACCTGGTCTCCTTCACGCGGCCCGGACGGAGCCGCAAATGGGTAGTATAGCACAAGGCTTTCGAGCGTCCAGACACTCATTCGAGCGTGAGGATGACGGGCCCCTTATCGGTGATCGCGACCGTGTGCTCGTAGTGCGCCGACGGCTTGCCGTCAGAGGTGACGACGGTCCAGCCGTCGTCGAGTTGACGTACCGCTTCGCCGCCCTCGTTGATCATCGGCTCTATCGCGAGCACCATGCCCGGCTGCAAGCTCGGGCCCTTGCCCGCGGGCCCGTAGTTGGGCACCTGCGGCTCCTCATGCATGTGTCGTCCGATGCCGTGCCCCACGTACTCGCGCACGATACCGAACCCTGCGGCCTCCGCGACCTGTTGGACAGCCGCTGACACGTCGTACAGCCGCATGCCGACCCTGCACCGCGCGATCCCGGCCTCCAGGGACTGGCGCGTGACCTGCATGAGTCGCAGGGTGCGCGGCGCTACCTCGCCTACCGCGAACGTGCGTGCGTTGTCTCCGTAGTACCCGTCGATGATCGCGCCCACGTCGATGGAAAGGATGTCACCGTCGCGGAGCTTGCGCGGTCCCGGGATGCCGTGGACGACCTGCTCGTTGACGGACGTGCACAGTGTGGCGGGGAAGCCATTGTATCCCTTGAAAGCCGGGATCCCGCCTTCCTTGCGGATGGCTTCCTCCGCGATCCGGTCCAGCTCTGCTGTCGTGATGCCGACACCTACGGCATCGCCCGCGAGACGAAGCGCCAGAGCCGACACTCTGCCGGCCTCACGCATTACCTCGATCTCCGCGGGTGACTTTCGCACGATCATTCGCAGATCAGCCCTCAAGCGCTTTGCGGACATCGGCGAAGACGACGTGGGGGGAGCGGTCCCCGTCGATCGGGCGAAGCAGGCCACGGGTCTCGTAGTATGCGATCAGCGGCTCCGTGTTCTTGTCGTACACGTCGAGGCGATTGGTGACCGTGGCGACGGTGTCGTCGTCGCGCTGGTAGACCTCGCCGCCGCAGTCGTCACACACTCCGTGGACCGCGGGCATCTCGCCCATCGTGTTGTAGATGCGGCCGCATGCCCGACACTGGCGACGGGATGTCAGCCGGCCCACGAGCGCCTCGCGAGGTACCTCTATCGAGATCACCGCGTCCAGAGCTCGACCCATGTCCGAAAGTGCGGCGCCAAGCGCGTCGGCCTGCGGAGCAGTTCGAGGGAAGCCGTCGAGGATGAACCCGGCGACGCAGTCAGGCTGGCTCAGCCGCTCCTTCACGATGCCTATGACGACGTCGTCGGGAACGAGCTCGCCCTTGTCCATGAAGCCCTTGGCGGCTACGCCCATCGGCGTACCGTCAGCCACGGCCTTGCGGAACATGTCGCCGGTCGAGATATGCGGAAGCCCGAAGACCTCCACCATCTTGGCCGCCTGCGTGCCCTTGCCGGCACCCGGAGCGCCCAGAAGGACGATGTTCATGCCGCCCACCCCTCAAATCATCGTCGCGGCGCCGGGGAGACCCGGCGCCGCTGACGCTGCCAGTCCGTGGTCGTAGCGGGTTACTTGAAGAACCCGTCGTAGTGACGCATCTTCAGCTGGCTTTCCAGCTGGGTCATGGTCTCGAGCGCGACGCCCACCATGATCAGGATGGACGTGCCGCCGAACTGCTGGAGCAGCTGAACCTTCGTCGTCTGGAACAGGATAGCCGGGACGACCGCGACCGCCGCGAGGAAGACCGCGCCGGGAAGCGTGATGCGGTTCAGCACGTTCTCGATGTACGTGGCCGTGGCCTTGCCGGGGCGCACACCCGGGATGAACCCGCCCTGCTTGCGCATGTTGTCGGCCAGGTCAATCGGGTTGAATATCAGTGCCGTGTAGAAGTAGGCGAAGAACACGATCAGCACGCCTTCGATAAGCCAGTTGAGCGGTCCGCTCGACAGCGCCCCGGCCACCGACTGCATCGTGGCGTTCGGGAAGAACCCGACCAGCACCGTCGGCAGGTACAGCACCGACGAGGCGAAGATGATCGGCACGACGTTGGCGCCGTTGAGCTTCAGCGGGATGTACGTCCCCGCGCCGCCGTAGACCTTGCGGCCCACGATGCGCTTGGCGTACTGCACGGGGATCCGGCGCTGCGCCCTCTCCATCGTCACGATCGCCGCAACAACGAATACCACGATGACCAGGATGATGATGACCCACTGCCAGCCCGCCGTGGCGGTGGCCGAGATCATGGTCGTCGGGAACCGCGCGACGATGCTGGAGAAGATGATGAGCGACATGCCGTTGCCGATGCCGCGCTGCGTGATCAGCTCGCCCATCCACATGATGAATGCGGTGCCCGCGAGCAGTGTGATGACGATCAGGATCTGCATGAGCAGTGGGAACTGCTGGTTCACGCCGTAGTTCTTGGACTGGAACATCGCGAGCAGGCCGAGCGACTCCACGAAGCCCAGACCCAGCGTCATGTACCGCGTGATCTGCGTGATCTTGCGCTGTCCCGTCTCGCCTTCCTTGGACCATTCCTCGAGCTTGGGGATGACCGCCTGCAGCAGCTGCATGATGATCGACGACGTGATGTACGGCATGATGCCGAGGCTGAAGATCGCGAAGCGCTCGAGCGCGCCACCCGCGAACAGGTTGAGCAGCCCCAGCGCGCCGCTACTCGAGACGTTGGCGGCGATCATGTCGATGAGCTTCTGCGAGATACCGGGGACCGGTACGTGAGCGCCGAAGCGATAGAGCGCGATGACGCCGAACGTGAACAGGATCTTCTTTCGAAGGTCCGGGATCTTGAACGCGTTTGCCAGTGCGCTGATCACAGGACCTCGACCGTCCCTCCAGCCGCCTCGATCTTGGTGCGGGCAGGACCCGAGACCTTGTCGACCTTGACGGTGAGCGCCAGGGTCAGCTCTCCGTCGCCCAGGACCTTGACCGGCTGGGTCTTGGACTTGATGACACCCTTGGCGAACAGAGCGTCCACGTCCACGACGTCACCCTTGGCGAACAGGTCCTCCAGGCGGCCGACGTTGACCACCGCGGACTCCACGCGGAAGCGGTTCTTGAATCCGGGGAGCTTGGGAAGCCGCATGTGCAGCGGGTTCTGTCCGCCCTCAAAGCCCGGGCCCTTGCCGCCGCCGGAACGCGAGTTCTGACCCTTGTCACCGCGACCGGCGGTGCTGCCGTGTCCGGAGCCGTTGCCGCGACCTACGCGCTTGCGCTTCTTGGTTGACCCCGGTGCCGGGGAAAGGTCGTTCAGCTGCATCTCGTGATTCTCCTTCTTCTGCGCCACCGGCACGGCGCCGTCAGGCGTCGCCCCGGTCGCCGGCCGCTCGCCGCCGGCTGACTGGTTTGCACAGTGCCGGGGCTGTCGCCACGACACGGTCGGCGCATCGGCGCTTCATCGCGCCGCCGCCGGTAGTACCATTCGGGCGACTAGATCTCCTCGACCGTCACCAAGTGCTTGACCTTGAACACCATACCGCGGATCGAAGGGCTGTCCGCCTGCTCCACCGAGTGGCGGATGCGCTTGAGTCCCAGGGCGCGAACGGTCTTCCCTTGGTCCGACGGGCATCCGATGGTGCTGCGGATCTGAGTGATCTTGAGTGTCTTCACAGTGGTCTTCGCCATAGCGGGTTACTCCTCCCAGCCGTAGACCTGGCCGACCGTCTTGCCGCGACGGCGGGCGATGTCCTTGGCGCTGGCGAGGTCGCCCAAACCGGCTGCGGCGGCCTTCACCATGTTGAGTGCGTTGTCGGAACCCTGCGACTTGGACAGGATGTCCTTGATCCCCGCCAGCTCGAGCAGGGCGCGCACGGGGCCACCGGCGATGATGCCGGTACCGGGTGCGGCGGGCTTGAGAAGGACCTTGCCGGCTCCGAAGCGACCTACCACGGTATGCGGGATCGTCGTGCCTGACATCGGGAACTTGAACATGTTCTTCTTGGCGTCTTCGACGCCCTTCTTGATCGCCACGGGGACTTCGGCGGACTTGCCCATGCCGACTCCCACGTTGCCCGCGCCGTCACCCACGACGACGAGTGCGGTCAGCGAGAAACGCCGTCCGCCCTTGACGACCTTGGACACGCGGTTGATATAGACGACCTTCTCCTGAAGGTCCGAGACCGGAGCGACGTTGCGTGCCATTCTTGATCCTCCCTAGAACTTCAGTCCGGCGCTGCGGGCGCCCTCGGCGAGAGCCTGCACGCGACCGTGGTAGATGCGGCCGCCACGGTCGAAGACGACCTCGGTGACGCCCGCCTCGACGGCGCGCTTACCCAGCAGCTCCCCGACGGCCTTCGCGGCCTCGGTGTTGGAACCGACCTTGAGCTTGGAGCGCAGCTCGGGGTCGACAGTGGATGCGGCGGCCATGGTGGCCCCCGCGACGTCGTCGATGAGCTGAGCGTAGATGTTCGCGTTGCTGCGGGTCACGCGGAGGCGAGGGCGCTCGGCGGTCCCATCGATCTTGCCACGGACCCTGCGCTGCCGGCGAACGAGGCCGGCCGCTTTGGCCTTGAGCTTGTCCATTTTCGCTTCTGCCCTTCCCTACTTGGCCGTCTTGCCGAGCTTGCGGCGGACGTGTTCGCCTTCGTATCGGACACCCTTGCCCTTGTAGGGCTCCGGCTGGCGCCACTTGCGGATCTCAGCGGCGATCTGACCCACGCGCTGCTTGTCGATGCCGCGCACAGTTATCTTGGTCGGGGCCGGCACCTCGAACGTGATGCCGGGCTCACCCTTGATGAGCACCGGGTGAGAGAACCCGAGGGCCATCTCGATGTCGTCTCCCTTGAGCACCGCGCGGTAACCGACGCCGACGATCTCGAGGTTCTTGTGGAAGCCCTCGGAAACGCCGGTGACCATGTTCGACACCAGCGTGCGGGTCAGACCGTGCAGCGAGCGATGGGTTCGTTCATCAGACGGGCGCGTGACGTGCAGCACGCCGTCCTCGAGCGTGATGGTCATCTCTTCCCTGAACGTGCTGGTCAGGGTCCCCTTGGGGCCCGTGACCGTGACGGTCGAGCCGTCGATCTTCACCTCGACCCCGGACGGGACCGGGATGGGCTGCTTGCCGATTCGAGACACGGCTTGTTCGCTCCTTTCGGTTCCTGTCCGGATTACCAGATGTAGGCGATGACTTCGCCGCCGACACCGGCGGTCTTGGCCTTCTTGTCGGTCATGACACCGCGCGATGTCGAGATCACGGCGATGCCGAGACCGCCGAGCACGCGGGGAAGCTCGTCCTTCTTCGCATACACGCGAAGACCCGGCTTGGAGATGCGGCGGATACCTGTGATGGTCCGCTCCTTCTTGACGCCGAACTTGAGCGTGATCGAGAGGGTCGCCTGGGGCTCGCCCGGGGTCACGCTGTACTCGGCTACGTAGCCCTCTTCCTTCATGATGCGGGCGATCTCCACCAGCTTCTTGGACGAGGGCATCGAGACCTTGCCGATATACGCCGAGTTCGCGTTGCGCACGCGAGTCAACATGTCGGCGATGGGGTCTGTCATGCTCATGTGTCGTTCCTCCTATGGTTGCGAAGTGCACTGCCGGCGGTTCGCGCGAACCCTTAGCTCGCGCGCTACGCCGGAGCGGACGTGTCGGTCTACCAGCTCGCCTTGCGCACGCCGGGGATCTCTCCACGACTGGCGAGCTCACGCAGGCAGATGCGGCACAGGCCGAACTTGCGGTAGACGGAATGCGGCCGACCGCAGCGGTTGCAGCGGGTGACCTGGCGCACACTGAACTTCGGTGTGCGCTTCGCCTTTGCGATCATCGATTTCTTGGCCACGTTCTACCTCCTCGGACTGGGCAACCGGCCGGCCGGACCGGTGCCTGGTGTGTGCATCGTGCCTACTTGGCGAACGGAAAGGCGTACGCGTCCAGGAGTGCGCGGCACTCCTCGTCGGTCCTGGCGGATGTCACGAATGTGATGTCCATGCCGCGGACGCGGTCCACCTGGTCATAGTCGATCTCAGGGAAGATCAGCTGCTCGTCGACGCCCATGGAGTAGTTACCGCGGCCATCGAACGAGTTGGGGTTGATACCCCGGAAGTCGCGGATACGCGGGAGCGCCGTCGCGAGCAGACGGTCCATGAACTCCCACATGCGGTCGCCACGAAGCGTCACCTTGGCGCCGATGGGCATGCCCTTGCGGAGCTTGAAGGCCGCGATCGACTTTCGGGCACGTGTCACGACGGGCTTCTGCCCGGTCACGATGGCCATGTCGGCCATGGCCACGTCGAGCGCCTTCGAGTCCTGGGTCGCCATACCGACGCCCATGTTGACGACGATCTTCTGCAACTGCGGGACCTGATGGATGTTGCCGAGGCCGAGCTGCTCTTTGAGAGCGGAGCGGACCTCCTTGTAGTACTTGTCCTTAAGCCTGGGTGCCACTTGCGATACCTCCACGGTTCTAAAGTCGGGCGCCGGATTTCCGACCCGGCGTCACTTGCTGTCGGCTGCGAGGGACCGCAGCCGCTTGGGGTCTACTTCTCGATCTGCTTGCCGCACTTCTTGCAGACGCGCACGCGCACGCCGCCTTCGCGGAGCCGGCCGATACGGGTCGGCTGAGCGCAGTTCGGGCAGATCAACATCACGTTGCTGACATGGATGGTGCCGGGGATCTCGACGATGCCGCCCTGCGGCACCTTCTGTGTCGGGCGCATATGACGCTTGGTCATGTTCGCACCCTCCACCACGACGCGCTCCTTGTAGGGAAGCGCCTCGAGGATCTTGCCTTCCTTGCCCTTGTCCTTGCCTGCGATGATGCGCACCTTGTCACCCTTGCGGATGCTGAGGGACTTCGCCATGTTCACATACCTCCTACAGGACCTCGGGCGCCAGCGAAACGATCTTCATGTACTTGCGATCGCGAAGCTCGCGGGCCACGGGGCCGAAGATACGGGTTCCACGCGGATTGCCCTGGTTGTCGATGATGACCGCAGCGTTCTCGTCGAACTTGATGTAGCTGCCGTCGGGACGGCGTATCTCCTTCTTGCAGCGGACGACGACCGCCTTGACGACCTCGCCCTTCTTGACCGCGCCGTTAGGAATCGCTTCCTTGACCGTCACGATGATGGTGTCGCCGACGTAAGCATAACGACGCTTCGAGCCTCCGAGGACCTTGATGCACAGCACCTGCCTCGCGCCCGAGTTGTCGGCCACCTTCAGTCGACTCTCTGCTTGGATCATTGCTTCCTCCGCAAACCGTCTCGGACCTGACGGGCGTCGCGCGTGCGCGCGGACCCGCATCGGCCGTTGCTACTTGGCCTTCTCGATGATCTCGACCAGACGCCACCGCTTCAGCTTCGACAGCGGACGCGTCTCCATGATTGCGACCACGTCGCCCACAGCGCATTCGTTGTTCTCGTCGTGCGCGTGGAACTTCGTGGAGTGGGTCATCATCTTGCCGTACAGGGGGTGCTTCTTGCGGTCATCGACACGGACGACGCAGGTCTTGTCGCCGGCCGTGGATACGACCACGCCCTGCCGTGTCTTCCGCCTGTTGCGCTCTTCAGTCATGTTCACTCAGTCCTCTTCCGTCCTTCTCGCCGGCCCTAGGAGGCCGCGGCCTTCTTGGCGGCCTCGATCTCGCGCGCGCGTATCTCCGTGTGCAGTCGCGCGATGTCGCGTTTGACCGCAGCGATCTTCGTGGGGTTGTCCAGCTGGCCGGTGGCGTGCTGGAAGCGGAGGTTGAACAACTCGACCCGGGCGTCCTTCAGCTTGACTGCCAGGTCCGTCTCGTTCATCTCGTGGATCTCGTTCGCCTTCATCTATGCTTCACCGCCACTGTCGACTCGTGTGACGAACTTGGTCTTGATCGGGAGCTTGTGCGCAGCCAGGCGCATGGCTTCCTTCGCGACCTCTTCAGGGACACCGGCGATCTCGAACATGACGCGTCCGGGCTTGACCACGGCGACCCACTTCTCGGGGTTACCCTTGCCGGAACCCATGCGGGTCTCGGCCGGCTTCTGCGTGACGGGCTTGTCCGGGAAGATCGTGATCCAGACCTTTCCGCCACGCTTCATGTAACGGGTCATCGCGACACGAGCGGCCTCGATCTGGCGGTTCGTGATCCAGGCCGGCTCGAGCGCCTTGAGACCGAAGTCACCGAACGTGACCTGAGTCCCGCCCTTCGCCTCGCCTCTCATGGACCCGCGCTGCACCTTGCGATGCTTGACTCTCTTGGGAAGCAGCATCTCTAACCTCTACCTCCACCCTCGTTCCGGCGGCCGCCGCGACGATCGCCGGACGGACGCGAGGGACGATCATCGGCGGGCTCGTTGAACTGCGCCATGGTCTGACCCGGCAGCAGCTCGCCCTTGTAGATCCAGACCTTCAGACCGATGACGCCGAAGGTCGTCGTGGCCACGGCGGTGCCGTAGTCGATCTTGGCCCGAAGGGTGTGCAGCGGCACGCGACCTTCGCGATACCACTCGCGACGACCCATCTCAGCGCCTCCGAGTCGACCGGAGCACTGGATGCGGATGCCCAGCGCACCGCCCTTCATGGCGGAGGTGACGGCCTTCTTCATGGCGCGACGGAAGCCGACACGCGCTTCGAGCTGCTCGGCAACACCCTGCGCCACCAGCGCCGCGTCGAGCTCCGGCCTCTTGATCTCGATGATGTTGACCGCCACGTGGTGGCCGCTCAACTTCTCGAGGTCCTTGCGAAGGATGTCGACCTCGGCGCCCTTCTTGCCGATCACGATGCCGGGACGGGCTGTCCAAAGGGACACCACGACCTTGTCACCCATGCGCTCGATATCGATGCGCGAGAGTGCGGCGCGCTTGAGGCGCTTGGTCAGGTACTGGCGCACGCGGATGTCTTCGTAGAGCGTGTCCGCGAACCCCTTGCCCTGGTACCACTTCGAACGCCAGTCCTCAGTGATGCCCAGACGAGGGCTGACGGGATGGACTTTCTGACCCATCGTGAGCTACGCCTCCTCTCGCTGCTTGACCACGATCGTGATGTGGCTGCTGCGCTTGCGGATCTTGAATGCGCGGCCCATGGCACGGGGGCGGATACGCTTGAGGGTAGGACCCTCGTTGACGTACGCCTCCGACACGAACAGCGTTTCCGGCTTGATCTTCAGGTTCTTCTCGGCGTTGGCTACCGCGCTGGCGAGTACCTTGCCGACGATCTCGGCTGCGGCCTTGGGCGTGAACCGCAGGATCGTCGCGGCCTCTCCCGCGTTCTTGCCGCGCACCATGTCCACGACGAGCCGCGCCTTACGCGGGCTCACGTGAACGTACTTGGCTGTTGCTCTGGCTTCCATCTACTTCCTCAACCTCCGACTTTCGCCGTACCCGGTGCCGTCTCATACCGCCCGGCGAGCGGGCACATGCGGATCCATCCGTGCGGGTGCGCCTAGCGCTTGCCCTTCTTGTCGCCGGCGTGACCCTTGAAGGTGCGGGTCGGGGCGAACTCGCCGAGCTTGTGACCGACCATCGACTCGGTCACGTACACTGGCACGTGCTTGCGGCCGTCGTGCACCGCGATCGTGTGTCCCACCATCTCCGGGAAGATGGTCGACGCGCGCGACCAGGTCTTGATGACGCGCTTCTCTCCGGCCTCGTTCATCACGCGGACCCGGGAGAGCAGCCGCGGCTGGACGAATGGTCCCTTCTTGAGGCTTCTACTCATGGCTCGACTTTCAGCTCCTTATCCCTGCAGTGTGAGATCGAGACCGCTACTTCTTGCGGCGACGGATGATCATGCTACTGCTTGCCTTCTTCTTGTTGCGCGTGCGATGGCCCTTGGTAGGGACACCCCACGGGGTTACCGGGTGACGACCGGCGGACTTGTTCTTGCCTTCGCCGCCGCCGTGCGGATGGTCGACCGGGTTCATCGCGGTACCGCGGACGGTCGGGCGTATGCCGAGCCAACGGGCGCGGCCGGCTTTACCGACGCGGATGCCGTCGTGATCGGCGTTGCCCACGATGCCGATGGTCGCGCGACAGGTCAGCGGCACCATCCGCATCTCGGAGGAGGGCATGCGCAGGATCGCGTTCTTGCCCTCCTTGGCCATCAGCTGGATCGACGTGCCCGCGGAGCGGGCCATCGCCGCACCCCTGCCGGGCTGCAGCTCGACCGCGTGGACCACGGTACCCGTGGGGATGTCGGCAAGCGGCAGGGTGTTGCCCGGCTTGATGTCCGAGCCGGCACCTGACATGACCACGTCGCCCACCGACAGTTTGGCCGGGCACAGGATGTAGCGCTTCTCGCCATCGGCATAGTGCAGGAGTGCGATACGGGCCGACCGGTTGGGGTCGTACTCGATCGTCGCCACCTTGGCAGGAACGCCGTCCTTGTTCCGCTTGAAGTCGATGATACGGTAGCGACGCTTGTGGCCGCCGCCTTGGTGCCGCGTGGTGATGCGGCCGTTGTTGTTGCGCCCGCCGGTGCTGTGCAGCGGGGCGATGAGTGACTTCTCGGGGGTCGACGTCGTGATCTCCGCGAAATCGGAGACCGACATGAACCGGCGACCCGGTGAAGTCGGCTTGTACTTCTTCAGTCCCATTTCCACTCCTTCTCATCCGATGGCCGGTCCGCCCTGGGACTGCCGCCTTCGTGACCTTTCTCGGGCCACTCAACGGCGGCGAGGCGTTCCGACGCCGGACCTCACACGGTGCCGGGCGGCTCCATTAGCGGAACCCGCACGACTACCCTTACGTGGCACCCCTGGGGGCACCGGCGAAGACCTAGCGGCCCTCGAAGAACTCGATCTTGTCGCCAGCCTTCAGGGTGACGATGGCTTTCTTCCACGACGGGGTCGTTCCCTGCGCATAGCGGACCCGTCGCTTCTTGCCCGGGACGTTCATGGTGTTGACGCTCGTCACCGTGACGTGGAAGAGCTCCTCGACCGCTTTGGCGATCTCGATCTTCCGAGATGCCTTGGCGACCTCGAACGTGTAGCGGTTGTGCTCGATCATCGCGTAGGACTTCTCCGAGACGATCGGGCGCAGCACGACCTCGTGGGCGTTCTGCATTACGACAGCACCCCCTCGAGCCACTCGAGCGCCGGCTTCGTGAACAGCAGCGCGGTGTTGTCGACCAGATCGTACGTGTTCGACTCTGAGGCGGTGATCACGCGCACCTTTTCGAGGTTGCGCAGCGACCGGATCGCCATATCGTCGTCATTCCCTACGACGACGGTCACGCGACCTGTGATGCCGAGCGCCTTGATGATCGCCGCAGCGCTCTTGGTCGACGGTCCGGTGAGACCGAAGTCGTCGATGACGTGCATGACGCCTTCGCTCATCTTCGAGGAGAGCACCGAGCGCATCGCCAGCTTGACGACCTTGTTCGGCACCTTGAACGCGTAAGAACGCGGATGCGGGCCGAAGACGGTGCCACCACCGGTCCAGATCGGCGATCGGGACGAGCCGGCGCGTGCGCGGCCCGTGCCCTTCTGACGCCACGGCTTGGCGCCACCGCCTCGTACCTGGCCGCGGGTCTTCGTATCGTGCGTGCCCGAGCGGCGCGCGGCCATCTGGCTGCGGACCACGAGGTGTACAACGTGCGAGTTGGGCGTGACTCCGAAGATGACGTCGGCCAGATCGGCCGTGCCCACCTTCTTGCCCTTCGTGTCCTTGACTTCGACGCTTGCCATGTCTTCTATCTCCTAGATCGCAGTCCTGGGCGCTACCGAGCGCGGATGACCAGCAGGCCACCCTTGCCGCCGGGCACAGCGCCCTTGACGACGAGCAGGTTCTGCTCGGGATCGACCTTGATGACTTCGAGGTTCTTGACGGTCACTGTCTCGCTGCCCATGTGGCCGGGGAGCTTCATGCCCTTGTGCACGCGGGACGGGGTGGCGCACATACCGATGGAACCCGGCGCGCGGTGGAAATGCGAACCGTGGCCGCCGGGCCCGCCGTGGAAGTTATGGCGCTTCATGACTCCGGCGAATCCCTTGCCCTTGCTGGTGCCGATCACGTCGACGAGTACACCGGGTTCGAAGATGTCGACCTTTATCTCCTGCCCGATCTTGAACGTCTCACCCTCGGTGAGCCGCGCCTCCGCGATGTAACGCTTCGGATCGACCTTCGCCTTGGCGAAGTGCCCCTTCATCGGCCGATTGACCTTCTTCGGCTTGATGTCGCCGTACGCCAGCTGGATGGCTTCGTAGCCGTCACGCTTGGCGGTCTTGAGCTGCGAGATCACGCATGGGCCGGCCTCGATGACGGTGACCGGGATGAGCCGGTCGTCGTCGCTCCAGACCTGGCTCATGCCGATCTTGGTGCCCAGGATCGTCTTTGCCATTGTCCTTTCCCTGCCTTCACTTCCATGCGGTCATGGGCCATATCCCTCGCATCGTGCGAAGGGTCCCAGCGGACCGCGTCATCATCACCGGCCGCACGTGGCGCCGGATGGTCCCGATTCGGTGGTTCTCTTACAGCTTGATCTCGATGTCCACGCCGGCCGGCAAGTCGAGTCGCATGAGCGAATCGACGGTCTTGGGCGTGGGATCCAGGATGTCGATGAGGCGCTTGTGGGTCCGCATCTCGAAGTGCTCCCGGCTGTCCTTGTTGACGTGGGGCGAGCGGATGACGCAATACAGGTTGCGCTCCGTCGGCAACGGGATGGGTCCCGACACCCGGGCGCCGGTCTTCTGCGCCGTCTCGACGATCTTCTTCGTGGACTGGTCCACGATCTCGTGATCGTAGGCCTTCAACCGGATCCTGATCTTCTGGTTCGCCAACTCTTCTACCTCCGTCAGTGCGGACTGACCGTCAATGGGAGCCGCGGCGCGGCTCCGTGACAGGTGCCCTAGTTCGCGGGCGCCTCGCCCTGGACCTTGCTGATGATCTCTGCGGCGACGCTCTTCGGTACCTGCTCGTAGGCCTTGAACTGCATAGAGTAGACCGCGCGGCCCTGCGTGCGGGACCGCAAGTCGGTCGAGTAGCCGAACATCTCCGACAACGGCACCTTGGCCTTGATGACCTGGGCGCCGCCGCGCGGCTCCATACCCTCGATGTGGCCACGACGGCTGGACAGGTCGCCCATCACATCGCCCATGAAGTCCTCGGGAGTGTTGACCTCGACCGCCATCATCGGCTCGAGGATGATCGCGCCCGACTTGCGAAGGCCTTCCTTGATCGCCATGGAGCCCGCGATCTTGAACGCCATCTCCGACGAGTCGACCTCGTGGTAGGAGCCGTCGACGAGCTCGACCTTGACGTCGACGACCGGATAGCCCGCGAGCACGCCTGTGTGCAGCGCCTCCTGAATACCCTTGTCGACCGCCGGCACGTACTCCTTTGGTATGGAGCCACCGACGATCTTGCTCTGGAAGACGTATCCGTCGCCGGGAGCCTGTGGCACGACGTTGATCACGACGTGACCATACTGGCCGCGGCCACCGGTCTGGCGCGCGAACTTCACGTCGACGTCGTCGACGCGCTTGCCCGCGGTCTCGCGGTAGGCGACCTGCGGCTTGCCGACGTTGGCCTCTACCTTGAACTCGCGAAGGAGGCGGTCGACGATGACCTCGAGATGCAACTCGCCCATACCGGCGATGATAGTCTGGCCGGTCTCCTGGTCGGTGTGGACCCGGAACGTCGGGTCCTCCTCGGCCAGCTTGGCGAGCCCGATGCCGAGCTTGTCCTGCTCGGCCTTCGTTTTCGGCTCGATGGCGATGTCGATGACCGGGTCCGGGAACACCATGGACTCGAGTACGACCGCGTCGTTCTCCACGCACAGGGTGTCGCCCGTCGTGGTGTTCTTGAGGCCGACCGCGGCGACGATGTCGCCGGCGGTGGCTTCTTCGACGTCCTCTCGATGGTTCGCGTGCATCTGCAGAAGACGGCCGATGCGCTCCTTGTTGTCCTTGGTGGAGTTCAGGACGTAGGAGCCGGCGGTCATGGTGCCGGAGTAGACGCGGAAGTAGGTCAGCTTACCCACGAACGGGTCCGTCATGACCTTGAAAGCCAAGGCAGCGAACGGCGCCTTGGGATCCGGGGGACGCGAGACGGTCTCGCCGGTCTTGACATCGATGCCCTCGATGGCCGGGATGTCCAACGGCGAGGGAAGGAAATCGAGGATCGCGTCCAGCAGCGGCTGAACGCCCTTGTTCTTGAACGACGCGCCGCAGGTGACGGGCGTGATCTTGCAGTCGATGCAGCCGCGGCGCAGAGCAGCGCGGATCTCGTCGGCGGTCACCGGCTGGTCCTCCAGGACCTTCTCCATGACCGCGTCGTCGAACTCCGCGGCGATCTCGAGCAGCTCGTGGCGGTACATGTCCGCTTCGTCGACCATGTCGGCCGGGATCGGCTCGATGGTCGGGTTGATGCCCTGCTCGTCTTCGTTGAAGTGGATCGCGTTCATCTCGACGAGGTCCACGATGCCGCTGAACTGGTCCTCTGCGCCGATCGGCAGCTGGATCAGTGCCGGACGGGTCTTGAGGCGGTCCTTCATCATCTCCACGACGTTGAAGAAGTCGGCGCCGGTGCGGTCCATCTTATTGATGTAGGCCATGCGCGGCACGCCATATGTGTCGGCCTGGCGCCACACGGTCTCGGACTGGGGCTCGACGCCGCCGACGGCGCAGAAGACGGCGCACGCACCGTCTAGCACGCGCAGCGACCGCTCGACTTCGACCGTGAAGTCAACGTGGCCGGGCGTGTCTATGATCTGGATGCGATGGTCCTTCCAGAAGCATGTGGTGGCGGCGGAGGTGATGGTGATCCCGCGCTCCTGCTCCTGGACCATCCAGTCCATGGTGGCTGCACCTTCGTGCACCTCACCGATCTTGTGTGTCTTGCCCGTGTAGAACAGGATGCGCTCGGTAGTCGTGGTCTTGCCCGCGTCGATATGGGCCATGATCCCGATGTTGCGCGTCTTGTCCAGCGGGTATCGCTTCGCCATGTGGTCCTATACCTCTGTTCTTATCCGAGTGTTCCGCCGACTACCAGCGGTAGTGGCTGAACGCACGGTTGGATTCGGCCATCTTGAACAGGTCCTCGCGACGCTTCACCGAGGAACCGACGCCATTGGCGGCGTCCATGATCTCGTTGGCCAGTCGCTCGGCCATGGTCTTCTCCTTGCGCTTGCGCGAGTAGCCGACGATCCAGCGGATCGCCAACGTGGTCGACCGGCGGGAGTTGACCTCGATCGGCACCTGATACGTGGCGCCGCCGACCCGCTTGGGCTTGACCTCGAGAGCCGGACGGACGTTGTCCATGGCCTTCTTGAACACCGAGAGCGGGTCTCCGGCGGTCTTCTTCTCGATGAGTTCGAACGCTGTGTAGACGATCCGCTCCGCCACCGACTTCTTGCCGGCCCACAGGACCTTGTTGATCAGCTGGGTGACGAGCCTGTTGTTGTACACGGAGTCCGCAGGGACCTCGCGACGCTGAGCTGCTGCGCGCCTTGGCATTGCACCTCTCCTTGTCGATCTTCCTCAAGCGTGACGCCCGCTGCATTGCGCCGCGGGCGCCCGATACGGTTACTGTCCGACGTTACTTGGCGCGCTTGACGCCGTAACGCGAGCGAGCCTGGTTGCGCTTTGCCACGCCGGCACAGTCAAGCGCGGCTCGGATGATCTTGTAGCGCACACCCGGGAGGTCCTTAACACGACCGCCGCGGACGAGGACTATCGAGTGCTCCTGCAGGTTGTGGCCGATGCCCGGGATATAGGCGGTGATCTCCATCTGGTTCACCAGACGGACACGAGCCACCTTGCGGAGGGCGGAGTTCGGCTTCTTCGGGGTGGTGGTGTACACGCGGGTGCACACGCCACGCTTCTGCGGGTTCCCCTTCAGTGCGGGAGTCTTGCTCTTGTCGGCTGCCTGCTTGCGGCCCTTGCGGACCAGCTGGTTGATAGTGGGCAACGCTCTTCTCCTTCAATCGTCATTCACGTGCATGCGGTGCCATCTCACGGAATGCACGCGTCGGCGTGCGGCCGCGCTGAAGTCGCAAAGAGGCACTCTACCATCGGCCCTCACGGGCTGTCAATCTAACCACGCACCCGGGCGTATCTCATCCCCCGGCTTCGTGCGACGGGGCGCTGCTGTCCCTCGGAGGGGACCGCAGCGCCCCGGCTTGCTCCATCGGTGAACGTCTAGCCGACCGCGTGCGTCTTGGCGTGCTGGCCGCAATACTCGCTGCCGTCCTGCGCCTTCTTGGGACAGGGCTTGCCGTTCTTCATGACCGCGTTGCACAAGCCGTCAGTGGCGGAGTTGCCTTCGTGCGTGGAACAGTAGCGCGAGCCTTCGGCGGCCTTCTTGGTGCAGCGGGTGCCGCGGGTCGTCGTCGCCACGCACTGGCCCTCCGCGGCCTCTTCGGCCGGTTCTGAATCAGCGGTGCCAGCCTTGTCGTGCTCCACCCCAGGAAGCGCGGCGCCAAGGTCGAACATCTCGATGTCCTTGGTGACATCCAGATCCGCGAAGAACGCGGTTGCTTCGTCTTCCGTCAGGCCGCCCTCTTCGATGAGCGCCTGCGGTGTCGGCAGCATGGCCTCGAGCTCCTTGAGCTCCTCGGGAGCGAAGTCCGGCAGCGGCCCGGCGCTCTCGTCGACCGACCAGTCCGCGGACTGGCCCTTGTAGGTCAAACGCACCGAACGGTACCGGCGCATACCGGTCGCAGCCGGGATGAGCTTGCCGATGATGACGTTCTCCTTGAGGCCCAGCAGCTGGTCTTCCTTGCCGGAGATCGCTGCGTCGGTGAGCACGCGGGTCGTCTCCTGGAAGGACGCGGCCGACAGGTACGAGTCGGTGGCCAAGGAGGCTTTGGTGATACCCAGCAGCACTGAGGATGCCTGAGCGGGCTCGCCGCCCTCGGCGAGCACGTGCTCGTTGGCCTCGGCGAACACGAAGCGGTCCGCGAGCTGTCCAGGCAGGAACTCGGTGTCACCGGCCTCGAGGACGGTGAGCTTACGCATCATCTGGCGCGCGATGACCTCGACGTGTTTGTCGTTGATGTCGACGCCCTGGGACGCATAGACGTCCTGGACTTCGGCGACGATATAGGCCAGCACGTCCTTGGGGCCGCGCAGATGGAGCAGGTCGTGCGGGTTGATGGAACCCTCGGTGAGCTGCATACCGGCCTCGACCGCGATCCCGTCGGCCACACCGGGGCGCATTCGAGCGCGGCGGGAGACAGAGTACGACTTATCGTGCCCCTGATCGTCGTGGACGATGAGCTTGCGCGACTTGTCGCCGTCTTCGATGGTGAGCGTGCCGCTGATCTCGGCGAGGATCGCCTGGCCCTTCGGCTTGCGTGCCTCGAACAGCTCGGTGACACGCGGCAAGCCGTGTGTGATGTCCTCGCCTGCGACGCCGCCCGTGTGGAACGTACGCATCGTCAGCTGCGTGCCGGGCTCGCCGATCGACTGGGCGGCGATGATGCCCACCGCGGTGCCGATGTCGACGGGGCGACCGGACGCCAGGTCCCAGCCGTAGCATGCCTGGCAGATACCGTGCTTGGCATGGCAGGTCGCGACCGCGCGGACCTCGACGGTCGTCACGCCTCGGTCGGTGAGCGCCTTGATGTCGGGATCGTTGTTCAGGTAGTCCCCGGCGTCCTTGAGTGCCTCGCCCGTCTTGGGGTCGGCCACAGGGCTGAGCAGGCAGCGTCCAACCAGGTTGTGGTTCACGAAGCCGGGGTTCTTCGGATCCATCAGGTCGAATGGAACACCCTCGTCGGTGCCACAGTCGGCCTGGCGCACGATGACGTCCTGCGCGACGTCCACGAGACGGCGGGTCAGATAGCCCGAGTCGGCGGTACGCAGCGCGGTGTCGGCAAGACCCTTGCGCGCGCCGTGCGTAGAGATGAAGTACTCCAGAACCGAGAGTCCCTCGCGGAAGTTCGCCTTGATCGGGCGGTCGAGGATCTCGCCTTTGGGGTTAGCCATCAGGCCTCGCATGCCGGCCAGCTGGCGGATCTGCTTGATGTTACCGCGCGCACCGGAGCGGGCCATCATGTACACCGGGTTGAACTTGGGGAAGTTGGCGGCCATGGCGTCGCCGACCTTCTCGTTGACGTCCGTCCACACGTCGACGATCTGGCGGTGACGCTCGTCCTTGGTGATAAGCCCGCGGTCGTACTGGTTCTCGATATCGCCGACCTTGGCGTCACCCAGTGCGAGCAGCCCCTCCTTCTCCTTCGGCACGAGCACGTCGTAGACCGAGACGGTCACGCCGGCGCGCGTGGCGTAGTGGAAGCCGAGGCGCTTGATCTCGTCGAGGATGTGAGCCATGTCCGTGGTCGAATAGGTGTTCGAAGCGTCCTCGACGATCCGGGACAACTGCTTCTTGTCGACCTCACGGTTGATGTAGTTGTGATCCGCGGGCAGCGAGCGGTTGAATGTGATGCGTCCCACCGTGGTGACGAGGCGCTTGCCCGACTTGTACTCAGTGAGCGTTCCGTCCTCGGCCTCTTCCAGGATGTCCTCATCGAGCCGGACCTGGATCTTGGCCTGCAGGTCCACCGTGCGGTTGTCATACGCGAGGATGGCCTCCATGGGGCTGGAGAACACGCGGCCTTCGCCCAGCGAGCCCTCGCGCAACGCCGTCAGGTAGTACACGCCGATGACCATGTCCTGAGTCGGCGTGGTCAGCGGGCGACCGTGAGCCGGGGACTTGATGTTGTTGACCGAAAGCATGAGGATGCGGGCCTCGGCCTGCGCCTCCGTGGACAGCGGAAGGTGGACGGCCATCTGGTCGCCGTCGAAGTCCGCGTTGAAAGCGGTGCAGACGAGCGGGTGGATGCGGATGGCCTTGCCCTCGACCAAGATCGGCTCGAAGGCCTGGATGCCCAGGCGGTGAAGGGTGGGCGCGCGGTTGAGCAGCACGGGGTGGTCGCGGATGACCTCTTCGAGCACGTCCCACACGACAGCCTTGCCGCGGTCCACCATGCGCTTGGCGCTCTTGATGTTCTGCGCGTGGTCCAGGTCGACCAAGCGCTTCATGACGAAGGGCTTGAACAGCTCCAGTGCCATGACCTTGGGCAGGCCGCATTGGTGCAGTTTGAGCTCCGGACCGACCACGATGACAGAACGGCCGGAGTAGTCGACGCGCTTGCCGAGCAGGTTCTGGCGGAAACGGCCCTGCTTGCCCTTGAGCATGTCGCTCAGGGACTTCAGCGGACGGTTACCCGGTCCGGTGACGGGACGCCCACGTCGGCCGTTGTCGAACAGTGCGTCGACGGCCTCCTGCAGCATGCGCTTCTCGTTGTTCACGATGATCTCGGGCGCACCAAGGTCGAGCAGCCTCTTGAGGCGGTTGTTGCGGTTGATGACGCGGCGGTACAGGTCGTTGAGGTCGGAGGTCGCGAAGCGGCCGCCGTCGAGCTGGACCATGGGACGCAGGTCCGGGGGGATGACGGGTATGGCGTCGAGGATCATCCACTCGGGACGGTTCTTGGAGGCCTTGAACGCGGCGACCACCTTCAGACGCTTGATGGCCTTCTGGCGCTTCTGGCCCTTGCCGTCGGTGATCGTCGTGCGCAACTCGATCCCGAGCTCGTCGAGGTCGAGGTGGACCAACAGGTCCTTGATGGCCTCGGCGCCCATTCCGCCACGGAAGTAGTTGCCATAACGGACCTTCAGCTCGCGGTACAGGGTCTCGTCGGATATGAGGGTCTTGACGGTCAACTTCTGGAACGCGTCGAACGAGTCGCGGATCAGCTCTCGCCGCTCCTCGTACTCCTCGTCCAGATCCTTGATGTCGCGCTTGGCCTCGGCCTCGATCTTCTTGACCTGGTCCTCGACGGGAGTCTCCTCATCGAAGGGCTCGGCGTCCTCGGGCTCGATCTCCCCGCGCAGCACAGCGATGCGGCGGTCACGCTCCGCCTCGATGCCGGTGACCTCTTCGGCCTTCTCGGAATCGAGGTTGCCGAGGTCCGAGTCCATCTCTTCCTTGAGCATGACGAGGTCCGCCTCGCGGTCCTCCTCGTTCACGGAGGTGATGATGTAGCTTGCGAAGTAGAGCACCTTCTCGAGGTCCTTGGGGGCGATGTCGAGCAGGTAGCCCAGGCGGCTCGGCACACCCTTGAAGTACCAGATGTGGCTCACGGGAGCGGCGAGCTCGATGTGGCCCATGCGGTCACGGCGCACCTTGGCACGCGTGACCTCGACCCCGCACCGCTCGCAGATGATGCCCTTGAAGCGGACGCGCTTGTACTTGCCGCAGTAACACTCCCAGTCCTTGGTCGGACCGAAGATCTTCTCGCAGAAGAGTCCGTCCTTCTCGGGCTTGAGCGTGCGGTAGTTGATGGTCTCCGGCTTCTTTACCTCGCCGCGGGACCACTGACGGATCTGCTCCGAGCTAGCGAGCCCGATCCGCAATCTATCGAAGTTGTTGACGTCGACGTCGAGCAACGTATGCCTCCTTGACGTTCCCTCCCCCGCCTCATCTTGATCGGGCGGGCGGAAGGGCCTTGTTGGCGACAGCTACAGGTCCTTAGGCCTATTCGGCCGCCTCGTCGGGTGCTTCCAACGAGATGTCGAGTTCCAGTTCGTCGTCGCTGATATCCGGCAATTCGCCGAGTGACTCCTCGCCGAACCCTTTGCCACCCTCGTCTCCGCCGATGCCGGACAGGTCGAGTCCCAGCTCCTCGGCGGTCTTGAAGACGTCGTCGTCCTCTTCCTGCAGCTCGATCTCCTCGCCGCCCTCCGTCAGGATCTCCACGTCGAGACACAGTGACTGCATCTCTTTGACGAGGACCTTGAACGACTCGGGGATGCCCGGCTCGGGGATGTTCTCGCCCTTGACGATGGCCTCGTATGCCTTAACTCGACCGACCACGTCGTCGGACTTGATCGTCAGGATCTCCTGGAGGACGTAGGCCGCGCCGTACGCATACAGCGCCCACACTTCCATCTCACCGAAGCGCTGGCCACCGAACTGCGCCTTGCCGCCCAGCGGCTGCTGAGTGATGAGGCTGTAGGGGCCGGTAGAACGGGCGTGGATCTTGTCATCGACCAGATGGAGCAGCTTGAGGATGTAGATCTGGCCTACCGTGACGTCCTCGCGGAACGTCTCGCCCGTGCGACCGTCGTACAAAGTGGCCTTGCCGGTGCCGCCGACGCGCGGCACCATGGCGTCGATCGCCAAGTCACCGTAACGCTCGATGTTGCGCATCTCGACATTGCGGTCGGCTTTCTTCAGGACGTCGGCGATCTCCCACTCGCGGGCGCCGTCGAACACAGGCGTCGCGGTGAAGATGTTGCCTTCGACGGCCTTCTTCTGTACTTCCTCATCGGACCAGCCGACGTGCGCTGCCCAGCCGAGGTGGGTCTCCAGCAGCTGCCCGATGTTCATTCGGGACGGCACGCCGAGGGGGTTCAGGATGATGTCGACAGGAGTGCCGTCGGCGAGGAAGGGCATGTCCTCGATCGGAAGGATCTTGGAGATGACACCCTTGTTGCCGTGACGTCCCGCCAACTTGTCGCCCTCGTTGATCTTGCGCTTCTGCGCCACGTAGACGCGCACGAGCTCGTTGACGCCGGGCGAAAGGTCATCGCCGTGCTCGCGGCTGAACTTGTGCACCGCGATGACGCGGCCGGTCTCGCCGTGCGGAACCTTGAGCGATGTGTCGCGGACCTCGCGGGCCTTCTCACCGAAGATGGCGCGAAGCAGGCGCTCTTCAGCGGTCAGTTCGGTCTCACCCTTGGGCGTGACCTTGCCCACCAGCACGTCGCCGGGGAAGACCTCGGCGCCGATGCGGATGATGCCGTCCTCGTCGAGGTTGGCGAGCACTTCTTCGCCGACGTTCGGGATCTCGCGGGTGATCTCCTCCGGGCCGAGCTTGGTGTCGCGAGCCTCGACCTCGTACTCCTCGATGTGGACGGAGGTGAGCATGTCCTCTTTGACGACGCGCTCACTGAGGATGATCGCGTCCTCGTAGTTGTAGCCCTCCCACGGCATGAACGCGACGAGGAGGTTCTGCCCGAGCGCGAGCTCGCCCGCTTCGGTCGAAGGACCGTCGGCAAGCACGTCGCCCTCGGTCACGACCTGGCCCTCGACGACGACCGGCCGGTGGTTGATGCAGGTGCCCTGGTTGGACCGCTGGAACTTCGGAAGGTTGTACTCGTCGACCGTGTGGTCCTCGGCGACGATCTCGATGCGGCGGCTGTCCACGTATCGGACCGTGCCCGTGCGTCGCGCACGGACGATCTCGCCGGTGTCGACGACCGCGCGATGCTCCATACCGGTGCCGACCAGGGGCGCCGTGGGGCGCAGCAGCGGAACGGCCTGGCGCTGCATGTTGGAGCCCATGAGCGCGCGGTTCGCGTCGTCGTGCTCCAGGAACGGGATGAGCGCGGTGGCGACGGAGACCATCTGGCGCGGCGAGACGTCCATGTACTGGACGCGAGCCGGCTCTATGTCCTCCGGGTCGCCGCCCTTGAGGCGACACAGGACACGCGCATTGACGAACACGCGGGTCTTCGGATCGAAGACCTCGTTCGCCTGCGCGATGATCTGCTTCTCCTCGACGTCCGCGGTCAGGTACTCGATCTCGTCGGTGACCTTGCCGTCGATGACCTTGCGGTACGGCGTCTCGATGAAGCCGTACGGGTTGATGCGGGCGAACGACGCCAGCGAGCCGATCAGGCCGATGTTCGGGCCTTCAGGCGTCTCGATGGGGCACATGCGGCCGTAGTGCGACGGGTGGACGTCACGGACCTCCATGCCGGCGCGGTCACGGGACAGACCGCCCGGGCCGAGCGCGGACAGGCGGCGCTTGTGCGTCAGACCCGCGACCGGGTTGGTCTGGTCCATGAACTGCGAGAGCTGCGACGTGCCGAAGAACTCGCGGAGAGCCGCGACGACGGGACGTACGTTGATCAGCGTCTGCGGCGTGATCGCCTCGATGTCCTGGGTCGTCATGCGGTCGCGGACGAC
>JANYJF010000068.1 GCA_025361885.1 Coriobacteriia bacterium | reverse complement strand
GGCGCCGGTGATCGTGGCGGGTGGCCTCACTCCGGTGAACGTGACAAGGGCGATCCGCGCCCTGCGCCCGTTCGCGGTGGACGTTTCCAGCGGCGTCGAGGAGCGGGTGCGCCACAAGGACCGCATGAAGCTCATGGCCTTCGTCGCCGCGGTGCACGCGGCCGATGTGGAGGATGGACGATGAACGATCGCGATGACGTGACAGACGCAGTGGGACCTGCCGCTGAAGCCGGCGACCTGATCGCCGAACTCGGCCCCGACTCCGAAGGCTTCTTCGGCGAGTACGGCGGCACCTTCGTGCCGGAGACCGTCATGCCCGCGCTCGAGGAGCTGGAGCGCGCGTTCCACGATGCGATGGCCGACCCGGCCTTCCACGAGCGCCTCGACTCGCTGCTGCGCGACTACGTCGGGCGGCCTACACCGCTGTACCGCGCCGACCGCCTCGCCGCCGCCGTGGGTCTCGGGTGCGTGTGGCTCAAGCGCGAGGACCTCAATCACACCGGCGCTCACAAGATCAACAACTGCCTCGGCCAGGCGCTCATCGCCGAGCGCATGGGCAAGCGGCGGATCATCGCCGAGACCGGAGCCGGCCAGCACGGGGTGGCGACGGCCACCGTCGCGGCGCTGCTCGGCATGGAGTGCGCGGTCTTCATGGGCGTCGAGGACATCCGTCGCCAGTCGCTCAACGTCTACAAGATGCAGCTGCTCGGTGCACAGGTCGTACCCGTGTCCGACGGCGCTGGGACGCTGCACGACGCGGTGACCGCCGCGTTGCGGCACTGGGTCGAGCGCGTCGATGACACGTTCTACGTGCTCGGCAGCGCCGTCGGACCCCACCCGTATCCGCTGATCGTGCGCGAGTTCCAGTGCGTGATAGGCGAGGAGATCATCGACCGCATGGGCGAGATCGATGCCTGCATGCCCGACGCGGTCGTCGCGTGCGTGGGCGGAGGCTCCAACGCCATAGGCACGTTCCACCCATTCCTGCGCGACATCGATCCGGAAGGGCGGCCGCTGCTCGTCGGCGTCGAGGCGGCGGGACTCGGCATCGACACGGACAAGACGGGCGCCTCGATCGCCCTCGGCAGCCCCGGCGTGCTGCACGGCATGTTCTCGTACCTGCTGCAGGACGACGCGGGCAACCCACTGGAGGCATATTCGATCTCCGCTGGGTTGGACTACCCCGGCGTCGGCCCCGAGCACGCCTTCCTGCACGACGCAGGCCTCGCGCGCTACGAGTCCGTCACCGACGCCGAGGCGCTTGTCGCCTTCGACCTGCTGTGCAAGACCGAAGGCATCATCCCGGCGATCGAGTCGGCGCACGCGCTGGCCCTGCTGCCCCGCCTGGCCGCGGAGCTCGGGCCGAAAGCGACCGTCGTAGTGACCGTCTCCGGCCGTGGCGACAAGGACATCGACATCGTGCGGGAGGCGGGGCTCGGTGCCTGACGCGGGAGCGGCCTGCGCGGGCCTGGGGGCGGGCTTCACCCCGGGTCGGGCGTCGCTCGTCGCGTACGTGATGGGCGGCTACCCCGACCGCGTGCGCTCGCTTGAGGCGCTCCGGGTCCTGGCCGCCGTCGGAGTCGACGTCATCGAGGTCGGCGTGCCCTACGCCGACCCACTCGCCGACGGCCCCGTGATCGCCGAGGCCGCCGCTGCCGCCCATTCCGCGAACGAGGGCGGGTTCGGCCTCGCGGAGACCATCGCGCTCGTGGCCGAGTTCAGGGCCGACCCCGGCCCCGACGTTGCAGCAGCGCCGCCGGTGGCGCTGATGACCTACTTCAACCCGATGCTCAAGCTCGGCCTGCCGCGCACCGCACAGCTGTCGCGCGAGGCGGGGGTGGCCGGCTTCATCGTGCCGGACCTGCCGCCGGATTCGGCGCGCCCATGGCTCGCCGTCTCCGCGGGGCTCGACACGGTGTTCCTCGCGGCTCCGACCTCCACGCCGGAGCGCCTCGCCAAGGTCGGCGAGCGCTCGCGTGGCTTCGTGTACTGCGTCTCGACCACCGGGGTGACCGGAGAGCGCTCGGGGCTCCCTCCCGCCCTCGGCCAGCTGGTGGCGCGCGTCCGTGCCGCCACCACGCTGCCCGTGGCCGTCGGTTTCGGCGTCGGCACGCCCGCACAGGCGGCCGAGGTCGCCCGCTTCGCGGATGGCGTGGTCGTGGGCAGCGCGATCGTGCGGCGCCAGGCCGACCCCGTCGCCCTCGCCGAGTTCGCGCGTGCACTCGCCGCCGCGGTGCACACCGCCCGCTGACGTACCCACCCGAAGTCTCACCGGCGCGGCGGACTCCAAGCGGGTCGATGTCGCCCCGGCGACCCGGATGACGGACGCCGCCGGTCGGGGTACCCTGTGACGAGACCACGGATGTCAGGAGGGGACCATGTCCGACGGCACGGTGAGGCGTCCACCAGCAGGTCGACCGCTCTACCGGCGCTCGCGCCTCGAGCGGTTCTTCTGGTCGTACATGATCATCGCCTTGGTGATCGGGCTCATACCGGGCCTCGGGTTGTTCATCTACGAGCGCGCGGCCATGGGCACGGCCAACACCAGGATCCAGACGCAACTCACCGCGGCCATGGATGAGAACTCGTCGCTCAAGGAGCGCGCGGCGAGCACGGACGCGACCATCACGGCGCTCAACTCGCAGGTCGCCTCGCTCACCACCGCGCTCGACCAGGCCAATGCGCAGCTCGCCGCGACGAAGGTCCCAACCGCGAGCGGGACATCTCTCTCCTTCGCGAACCGCGTCGTCAGCCCGACCTCGGTCAACGCATCGGGGACAGCCACCGTCTCGATCTCGGTGGACGTCACCGGTGACGCCACCAAGGTGACCGCGCTGGTCAAGGCCACGAGCGGCTCGTATTCGCAGACCTACACGCTCGGCAAGGGCACCGACACCGGATCCGGCACCAACGCGTGGAAGTCGTCGGGCGTCAAGCAGCCCAAGACGAAGGGCACGTATCGAGTGACCATCACGGGGTACAAGGGGACCGCCAAGACGTCGATGTCGGGCTACACGACGATCACGGTCAGGTGACCGGGCAGCCCTCGCTGGGACGCACCGGCCAGTCAGGTGCCGGAGATCGGACTACTGGGCGGCCAGTACGTTCGCCACGACCGACTTGAGGTCGGCCGGCTGGAACGGCTTGACCACATATCCGTCCGCGCCTTCCTTCGCGCCGCGCTGCATGTCGGCCATGGAGGCCGCGGTGGTCAGCATCACGACCTTGCACCCGGCGCACTCCGGCCTCTTGCGAAGGAAGTGGAGGACTTCGAAGCCGTCGAGGTTCGGCATCATGACATCGAGCAGGACCAAGTCCGGCCTCTCGCTGACGGCCATCTCCAGCGCCTCCGCGCCGTCGGCGGCCTCGATCAGCTCGTAGCCGCCCGCACGCAGGGTCGCGGAGACCAGCATGCGTATCTGCTTGTTGTCGTCCGCGATAAGGATCCGTTTCCCGCCCATATACGCTGTGCCCTTCCGCCCCGAAGCAGCACATCCCGAGGTGAGCCTAGACCGGCGCCCTCGCGAAGGTATTCGCCATCCACCTTGTGAATGCCTACCATGGAGCCCGACTTTTCTTGCCCCGATCCGAACGGAGGAACACCGTGTACGTGAGCGACACCGCGGTTTCCGGCGATGAGGTCGCCGTCATCACCACCAACAAGGGCGTCATCCGCTTCAGCTTCTTCGCGCCCGACGCGCCCAACCACGTGGCGTGCTTCATAGAACGCTCCCGCGAGGGATTCTACGACGGCACCAAGTGGCACAGGGTGGTCCCGGGCTTCGTGATCCAGGGCGGCGACCCCTATTCGCGCACCGGAGAAGGCCCAGTGGGCACCGGCGGACCCGGCTACATGATCGCCGCCGAGTTCAACGAGCTGCCGCACCTGGACGGCACCGTGTCCATGGCTCGCTCGGCGAGCCCCGACTCCGCCGGCTCGCAGTTCTACATCTGCCTGGGCGAGCAGTCGTTCCTCAACGGTCAGTACACGGTCTTCGGACAGGTGACCGAGGGTCTCGATGTCGTGCACTCCATCGGGCAGGGCGACACGATCGAATCGATCGTCATCGAGTAGCACGGGTCCACGCTTCAAGGCGGTGTCCGTGCCTGCGGTTCTTCACAGAGCGCGCCTCTGCAGGCGTGCTTTGTGTTACCCTGTCACGTCCCCCTTCCCACCCTTCGCGAGTCTCAGAGGAACCATGAAGCAGTCCGACGTACGCAACATCGCCATCATCGCCCATGTCGACCACGGCAAGACCACGCTGGTCGACCGGCTCCTTCAGACCACCCACGTCTTCCGAGACAACCAGCAGGTCGCCGAGCGCGTGCTCGACTCCAACGACCAGGAGCGCGAGCGCGGTATCACGATCCTCGCGAAGAACATCTCGATCCGCTACAAGGGCGTCAAGATCAACGTCATCGATACGCCGGGACACGCCGACTTCGGCGGCGAGGTGGAGCGCGTGCTCAAGATGGCCGACGGCGTCCTGCTCATCGTCGACGCCTTCGACGGCCCGATGCCGCAGACTCGCTTCGTGCTCAAGAAGGCGCTCGAGCACGGGCTGAAGCCGATGGTCGTCATCAACAAGATCGACCGCGACGGGGCGCGTCCGCACGAGGTCGTCGACGCCGTGTTCGACCTGATGGTCGACCTGGAGGCCAACGACTCCCAGCTCGACTTCCCGATCGTGTTCACGAGCGCGGTGAACGGGTTCGCTCGTCTGCAGCCCGAGGACGACAACATGGACATGGTGCCGCTGCTCGACGCGATCCTCGAGCACATCCCGATGCCCGACGTGGACGTGGACGGGCCGGTGGCGATGCAGGTCTGCACCATCGACTACTCGAGCTTCGTCGGTCGGATCGGGATCGGCCGCGTCTTCTCCGGCACCATCCACGACGGCGAGCGCATCCTCGTTGTCAAGAACGACAGCAGCCGTTACCTGGCGACCGTCAAGCAGCTCTTCACGTTCGAAGGCATGGGCCGCGCAGCCGCCACCGAGGTGCACGCCGGCGACATCTGCGCTGTCGTGGGCGTCGAGGACGCCGAGATCGGCGACATGTTCACATGCCGCATCGACCCGGTGTTCATGGACCCGATCCACGTGGAGGAGCCGACCATGTCGGTGGTCTTCCAGGCGTCGACCAGCCCGCTCGTGGGCCAGGAAGGCGACATCGTTGGCGGGCGACAGATCAAGGAGCGCTTGCTGCACGAGGCCGAGTCCAATGTCTCGATGCGCATCGAAGAGCTCGAGGACAAGTCCGGCATGGAAGTCGCCGGTCGCGGGGTCCTTCACCTCTCAGTGCTGATGGAGACGATGCGGCGCGAGGGCTACGAGTTCCAGGTGGGTCGTCCGCGGGTCATCCTGAAGAAAGAGGGCGGCAAGACCCTCGAGCCTGTCGAGCTCTCAGTGGTCGACGTCCCCTCGGTCTACGCCGGCAAGGTCATAGAGATCTTCGGGAGCCGCGGCGGAGAGATGCTCGACATGGTGCAGAGAGACGAGCACGTGCACCTAGAGTTCAAGATCGCGACCCGCGGCATCATGGGCCTTCGCACCAGGATACTCAACGCCACGCGCGGCGAGGCCACGCTGTTCCATCACTTCAGCGAGTACGGTCCGTACCGGGGCGACATCGGCGGACGCATCAACGGCTCCATGATCGCCATGACCACGGACAAATCGGCCGCCTACGCACTCGACACGCTGCAGACCCGCGGCAAGCTGTTCATCGGCCCGACCGTGCTGTGCTACGAGGGAATGATCGTCGGCGAGAACTCCAAGGACACCGAGATGGTCGTCAACGTGGCCAAGGGCAAGCAGCTCACCAACATGCGCTCGTCATCGGCGGACAAGGGCATCATCCTGGCGCCGCCGATCACCTTCACGCTCGAGGAGGCACTCGAGTACATCGAGGACGATGAGCTCGTGGAGATCACGCCGAAGTCCATCCGCCTTCGCAAGCGTCTGCTCACCGCCAACGAGCGCAAGAAGTCCGGGCGCGGGTAGCGCTTTTCGGGCGAAGGGGGGCGGCACGTGGGCTCGATGCGGTCTGTGGAGTTCGGCTGGTACGAGGTGCGCCCGTGAGCGTGGTGCTGCTCGGCTGCGTGACTGCCGCGCTGTTCGGCTGCTCGGACTTCCTGGGAGGGACGGCCAGCCGGCGCGACTCCGCGTACGCGGTGACCGCCAACGCACACGTGCTCGGAGTCGTGCTGTTCGGCGCCGCCGTGCTGCTGTTCCCGGCGCCGCACTCGTCCGCCGACCTGCTGTGGGGTGCCGTCGCCGGCGTGTCCGGAGGGCTCGGCGTCGCCTGCCTGTACGCGGCGCTCGCGAGCGGACGCATGAGCATCGTCGCGCCGATCACCGCTTCGCTGTCCGGCGCTCTCCCGGCCGCCGTCGACCTGTTGCGCGGCACGCGTGTGGGGCCGTACAGCATCGCCGGGATCGTTCTGGCGCTCGTGGCCATCGTGATCGTGAGCATGAACGCCCACCCGGACGACCGCGCGGGCATGCCGCTGCGCGCCGTGGCGCTGTCGCTGTTGGCGGGCGTCGGGTTCGCCGGCGGCTTTCTGGCGTTCGCGGCCACGGCACCGACATCGGGACTGTGGCCGCTGCTCGCCGCGCGAGTGACGTCCGCGCTGATGCTCGGTGTCTTCACGCTGATCCGCACGGGGCGGATCGCCGTGGTGCCCGCCGCGCGGCTCGAGACATACGGCGCGGGAGCCCTCGAGACGCTAGCCAACATCACGATGCTCGCTGCCATCCGCATCGGGCCGCTCGCCGTCGCATCCGTGCTCGGGTCGATGTACCCGGTGATCACAATCTTCCTCGCGAGGATCGTGCTCGGGGAGCGCATGCGCTGGCTGCAGCGCGCGGGCGTCGCGGTCGCACTCGTCGCCGTGGTGCTGACGGCGTTGCGGTAGCCGGCGGCTACTTGCTGTACTTGGCCGCGACCCACGCCTTGACGGCGTCGTGCTGGAACTGCGCCAGGCCCGGCTTGACCTTGTCGATGTTCTTGGTGAACCGCTGGTCGGCCACCCACATCTCGGCCAGGTTGCCGAACATCTCACCCGGCAGCGTGTAGAAGTTGTCGCTGATGCTGACCAGGTGATTCTCGACGACCGCGAACACCTCCGGCGAGTCCGGCGCGTCGCCGGCTTCCATGGCCGCGATGTAGCCGTCGGTGACGGCCTTCTGCTGCGCCATGATCCGCTTCCAGTCGTCCTTGGTGTAGCGGGCGGTGCGGCGCGCCGATTCCTTGTAGGCGTCGGTCTCGCCCCAGCGCTCGCGGGCCTCGGCCTCGTACTCGGCGGGATTGAACTCGCCGAAAGGCTCGAACTTGTCCTTGTCGTCCACGGTGACACCTCTCTCCATCCCGTCGATGGCCGCGTCGACGGCCTCGATCATGTGCCGCAGCTGCGCCGTCTTGTCGGCGAGCATGCGGCGCTGCATCTCCAGCGCCTCTCGATGGTCGAACCCGGGCTCGCCCATGACGCGGGCGATCTCGTCGAGGCCGAACCCGAGCTCCCGGAAGAACAGGACCTGCTGGAGCCGGTCGAGGTCGGCCTCGCCGTACATCCGGTAGCCGCTGGCGCTGCGCTCCGATGGCGCCAGCAAGCCGATGCTGTCGTAGTGGTGCAGCGTCCGGACGCTGACGTGCGCGAGTTTGGCGACTTCTCCGACCGTGCGACCCATGTCCGATCACCTCCGGGGAGAAGCGTAGACCCTGACGTTACGTCAGGGTCAAGGGGCGCGCGACAGGAAGTGTGCAGAACATCGGACACGCGCCGCCCGGCCGCCCACGAGCGACAGCGCTCGCTCCGCTGCAGCCTGGCTACTTCCGGTGCGTCTCCGCGTTCGCGGCCCTAACCACCGCGCGGGCTCCCGGCGCCCCCTCGGCCTTCAGCATCGTCGTCAGCGTGACCGGCACGAGTCCCTTCGCCCGAAGACCGGCGATGATGCCCGGAAGCGCCGCCACGGTGTTCGGGTTGGTCTCGTGCATCAGCAGGATGCCGCCGCTGTGCGCATGCGCCAGCGCCTGGCTCGTGATGCCGGCCGGGGTGGTGACCGCGTCGGTGTCGCCGTCGCGC
>JANYJF010000019.1 GCA_025361885.1 Coriobacteriia bacterium | reverse complement strand
CTCGCAAATGACGTGCTTCCCCCCGCGCGCCCCGGCGACGATGGCGTCGCGATGCAGGTGATGTGGCAGACAAATGTCGACCGCGTCGACGTCCGCCGAATCGATCAGGCGACGGTAATCGGTGTAAACGTCGGCGCCGCCGAGTCGCTGACCCATCGCCTTGGCGCTACTCTCGACGACGTCGGACACGGCGGTGATGGTCGCCTTGGTCCCGGAGGGGCTACCGGCCACCCTGTCGGTGGCGCTGGCCATCGGGGTTCGGCGGATGGGCCGCCGGCAGGCGCTGATCAAGAAGCTCCTCGCGGTCGAGACGCTGGGGTCGACCACCGTGATCTGCACCGACAAGACCGGCACGCTGACAGCCAACCAGATGACGGTCCGCGAGGTGTGGCTGCCCGGACTGTCGGTCGAGGTCGACGGCGTGGGCTACGCGCCGACGGGCTCATTCTTGGTCGGCGGCGCTCCCGTGAAAGGCGAGGAGAAGTCACGCCTCGAGGACTGCCTCTCGGCCGCCGCGCTGTGCAACAACGCACGGTTGCGCCAGCCCGCCGAAGGCACGGATGTCTGGACCATCCTGGGCGACCCGACCGAGGCCGCGATGCTCGTGTCCGCAGCGAAGGCCGGCTTCGACATCGAGGAGCTCGAGGACGAGCGTCCGCGCCGCTTCGAGTTCCCGTTCGATTCCTCGCGCAAGCGGATGACGGTCGTATGCGAGGTAGGTGGACGGCTTGTCGCGTACGTGAAGGGCGCGCCCAAGGAGACGATCGAGCTGTGCACGCACATCAAGACCGCCGACGGCATCCGCCTGATCACCGACGCGGACAAGGCAGACGCGTTCGCCGCCAACGATGCGCTCGCGAGCCAGGCGCTCCGGGTCATCGCCGTGGCCGCCAGGCCCCTGGCCCAAGAGGACGACCCGCAGGACGTGTCCGTGATGGAGACGAATCTGACGCTCCTGGGACTCGAGGCCATGCAGGACCCACCGCGTGCGGAGGTCAGCGCCGCAGTCGCCGAGTGCCACACCGCCGGCATCCGCATCATCATGATCACCGGGGACTACGGCCTTACCGCTGAGGCCATCGCGCGCAAGATCGGCCTCATCACGACGGAGAGCGCACACGTCGTCACGGGCCACATGCTGGAGGAGATGGACGACGCGGCGCTCCGGCAGGTGCTCGCGGGCGAGGTCGTCTTCGCGCGTGTGGTGCCCGAGCACAAGATGCGCATCGCGCAGACGCTCCAGTCGATGGGCGAGGTCGTGGCCATGACCGGCGACGGCGTCAACGACGCGCCTGCACTCAAGGCGGCCGACATCGGCATCGCCATGGGCCGTGCCGGCACCGACGTGGCCCGCGAGGCTGCCGACATGATCCTGACCGACGACAACTTCGCGTCCATCGTGGCGGCGGTCGAGGAAGGGCGTGCGATCTTCGACAACATCCGCCGCTTCCTCACGTACTTCCAGATCTCGAACGTGGCCGAGATGTTCCCGTTCCTGGCGATGATCTTCCTGAAGATCCCGCTGCCGCTCACGCTGCTCCAGATCCTGACCATCGACCTTCTGACCGACCAGGTCCCCGCGCTCGCGCTCGGTCTCGAGCGGCCGGAGCCCGGCGTCATGGAGCGTCCGCCGAAGCGTCCCGGCGAGCCGATCCTGACCGGCGGGATGATCGTGAAGGCATACGTCTTCCTGGGCCCCATCGCCTCGGCGATCGGCCTGTTCGGGTTCTTCTACCGCTACCTCGAGGCCGGATGGCACTGGGGCGACTGGACGGCGATGGCCGCCCTGGGCAGCGCCCCGGTCGGCGCGTCGCCCGCTACCGGCGTCTACATGGCGGCGACGACCATGACGCTTACTGGTATCGTCATGGCGCAGGTCGGCAACGGCTTTGCGATGCGCACGCACCGGCAGTCGATCCTCTCGGTGGGCTTCTTCTCCAACCATCTGCGCATGTGGGGTATCGGCGCGGAGTTGGCGGGCATAGCTGCCTTGATGTACGTGCCGTTCCTGCAGAAGGTCTTCAGCACGGCACCGCTGACGTGGCAGGAGTGGGGCGTGTTGGCCCTGTTCGCACCGACGCTCCTGATCGCGGACGAGATCCGAAAGTACTTCCTGCGCAGGTTCACGCGCAGGCCCGACAGCCAAGGCGGCGCCATCCGAGCCGGCGCAGCACCTGACGTGAAGGCGGGGTGATACGGGATGCAGAACCGGTTGCACGTGGTGATAGGCGGGTACGGGCGGGTCGGTCGGTATCTCGCGAAGATGCTCGAGTTCGAGGGGCATTCGGTTTCGGTGATCGACCAGGATCCGCTCGTCTTCGAGTGCGAGGAGGCCGAGGAGATCATGGGCCGCAAGTTCATCGGCCCCGTGTTCGACCGCGACGTGCTCGAGGACGCCGGTATCCGTGACGCTGACTGCTTCGCAGCCCTCACGTCGGGCGACAACAGCAACATCGTCGCGGCCCGCATGGCCAAGGAGCACTACCGGGTACCGCGCGTCATCGCCCGCATCTACGACCCTCGCCGTGCCGAGATCTACCGCGGACTGGGCATCTCCACGATCGCCTCCGTCACGTGGACGAGCACCCGCCTGCTCGACATGGTCAGCCACCCCGACCTCCACAGCGAGTACCAGTACGGGAACGCCGAGGTCGAGATGATCGAGGTCGAGGCGCCCGTAGGGCTCTTCGGCAAGAGCGTTTCCGCTATCACTGTGCCGGGCGAGATCAGCGTCTCCGCGATCGTCCGCGCGGGGCAGGCGGTCATGCCCAGCGAAGGCTGGACGTTCCAGAAGGACGACGTCCTGTTCGTCAACGTGTTGCGCGAAAGCGCCGAGAAGCTCGAGCGCCTGCTCGGGCTGAAGGAGTAGTGGCGACCATGAATGTCGTGATCGTCGGAGCCGGCAAGTCCGGTGTCTTCCTGGCCGAGAAGCTTCGCGTGAACCACAACGTCACCGTGGTCGAGGCCCGTCCGGAGCGTGCCGACTACGTAGCGGCGCGGATGCCGGGCGTCAAGGTCATGCGCGGCGACGGCTGCGAGCCGTCGGTGCTCGACCGCGCCAACGTCGGGCATGCCGACCTGGTCGCCGCCCTCACGGGTGACGACGAGGACAACCTGGTCATCTCGTTCCTCGCCAAGACCACGCACAAGGTCCCGATGGTCTTCGCCCGCACCAACCACCCCAAGAACGAGTGGTTGTTCACCAAGCAGTGGGGCGTGGACGTCGGGGTGTCGACCGCATCGGTCATCTACAGCCTCATCGAGAAGGAAGTCAGCCTCGGCGACGTCATCACACTCATGCGCCTGTCGGCCGAGAACATGGTCATCGACGCGCTGACGCTGACGCCGACATCGAACGCCGTAGGCAAGTCCCTGGTGGAGCTCAACGTGCCGAAGTGCGCGCACATCATGGCCATCATCTCGGGCGGCGAGGTCGTGGTGCCGCACGGTGAGACGGTGCTCAAGTCCGGCGACGAGGTCCTCATCCTCTCGGAATGCGGCGAAGAGATGCTCCTGCGCAAGACGTTCGGTGTCCATGTGGAGGCGCGGTAAGCGCGGTGAGCCCAGGCCCGACCCCGCGGCTCGATCGGGCGGCGTTCATCGCGGCTATCGGTTTGTCAGCGTTCCTGCTCTTCACGCTCGAACTGCTGACGGGCCGGCTGGTTCTGCCGACTTTCGGCGGCTCTCCGGCGGTGTGGACGACCTCACTGTGTTTCTTCGCCGCGATCGTCTTTCTCGGCTACGCGTACGCTCACGTGGTAGCGACGCGCCTGAGCCACAGGCACGGGGGCATGGTGCATATGGCCCTCGTCGGTGCGACCCTGATCGCAACGGTCCTGGTGCCGAGGAACTTGGCGGCGCTGCGCTTCCCGGCCCTCCCGGCCGCCATCAACGTGCTGCTCGTGCTCGTCGCGATCTCTGGAGCGCCGGCCTTCCTTCTGTCGACGACCACCCCGCTGCTGTCGTCGTGGTTCTCGAAGCGCGGCGGAGACCCGTGGTGGCTGTACGCCGTCTCGAACGGCGCCAGCCTGGTCGGCCTGATCGCCTATCCCCTCATCATCGAGCCGACGATCCCGCTCTCGGGACAGCGCCTGCTGGTGTTCGCACTGCTGGTGTTGCTCGCGGTCGCCCTCGCGCTCGTCGTGGCGGGGGCGCGCCGATTCCCGGTGGCGGCCCGGAAGCCTGTGCCTGACGTTGCCGAGCCCGCATCGCCGCGACCGTCGCGCCGCCGGCAGGCGCTGTGGCTGTTCGCGGCGAGCGTGCCGGCAGGTCTGCTTGCTGCGACGACCACGCACCTGGCCACCGATCACACGTCGACCCCGCTGCTGTGGATCGGCCCGCTGGGCATCTACCTGGCCAGCTTCGTCGTGGCCTTCTCGGCGCGAGGCCGGCGCGCTCTGCCCATCTTCGATCGGCTCATACCCGCCGCGGCGACACTCATGTGGGTCCCGTACGTCGCGCGAGGGGTCAGCTGGCCCGTCACGGTGCTCGTGCCCTTGCTGTTGTGCTCGTTCGGAGTCCTGGCGGTCGCCATTCACGGCCGTCTGGCCCTCGATCGTCCCGGCGAGGAGCACCTGACCCGCTTCTACCTGCTCGTGTCAGCCGGCGGGCTTGTGGCGACAGCGTTCGTGGCCCTGGTCGCGCCGGTCGTCTTCAACGACGTGTACGAGTATCCGATCCTGCTGGTCGCGGGACTCGTCGCGCTGGCGCTGCTCCCTGGCCCGGGCCGGCGCGGCGTCACATCGAGACCCGGCGCGGCCCTTCGCGAGGCGGGCAAGAGGCTCGCACCATATCTTGCCGTAGGCGTGGCGCTCGTGGCCGTTTCGGTCGCGGTGTCCTCGTGGGCATCGGGGATCTTCGTCGCGGTCGTGGTGTTCGTGGGTGCCCAGGTCATCATCATCGGCCGCTCCGCGAAGAGCCTGGCCGTGGGAACGATGCTCGCCATCCTGCTGCTGACATCCCTGTACGCGCCGAGCCGCCTCACGATCGTCCGGACGTTCTTCGGTGTCACCGAGGTCCGGGAGGACCTGCGCGGAGCGGCCCATACAGAGATCCACGGCACGACCCTGCACGGGCTTCAGTTCCAAGATCCGCGCCGCGATGAGCCGACCTCGTACTTTGTGGCCACAGGACCGCTCGGGGACGTGATGCGCGATATGCGCACGCGCCTGCCCGCGGGCGCCGCTATCGGTGTGGTGGGACTCGGCGTGGGAACGATCGCCGCGTACGAGCGGCCGAGCGACTCGATGACGTACTTCGAGATCGATCAGGCGATCGTGGACCTGGCCCGCGACCCGCGCTACTTCACCTACCTGCGCGACGCGCCGAACCCGCCACGGATCGTGATGGGCGACGGCCGACTGTCGCTGGCGGCGGCCCGAGCGGACTCGTTCGACGTGCTGGTCCTCGACGCGTTCTCGTCGGACGCGGTTCCCGCGCACATGCTGACGCGCGAGGCCATGCGGACGTACGTCCGCGACCTGCGTCCGTCAGGAGTCATCGTCTTCCAGCTCACGAACCGGCACTTCGACCTGGTCCCCGCGGTGGCGTCCACCGCCAGGTCGATCGGACTGGGCGCCCGCGTGCGCGACTTCACGCCCGGCGCCGCCGACCGAGGCAGGCTCGCCGCTCAGCCCTCGAGGTGGGTCGTCGTCGGACGTCCCGGTGACGTCGCTCGCTTCGACGCGGCGGGGTGGTCCGAGCCGCCCGCCGGACCCGTGCTGACCGACGACTTCTCCGATGTGATGTGGCTGCTCCGCGGCTGGTGAGGCCGACGACACGCGCAGGGCCGTCGGCCCGTCACGATCCGTCGCCGAGGGCATGGCCGATGGAGTACGCCTTACCGACGAGCGCGCCTGCCGGACACCAGGCCGAAGTGGTCCGCATGAGCCGCATGCTCCGTTGTCCCGGCCCTCGGCATCGTACGTTCCCACCACGAGCACGGGAGTCGGGTACAGCAAGGTCTTGACCCCGAGTGACTTCTGCATCGCCGCGCGGGTATCTACGAATCGGCGGGTGGCGGCGCCGTCGTTCGGAGACCGCCGACGGCGCGGTGGTATGGACAGTGTTCCCGCTCGAGACGCTCGCCTGTCAGGAGGTCCCATGCGACCAAAGAGCGTGACGAGCCAGGCTGCGAAGTCGGCCGCGGCCAAAGCGGCGCTCGCGTACGTCTCCCCGGGGGCGCTCATCGGGGTAGGGACCGGCAGCACCGTCACGTTGTTCATCGAGGCGATGGCCGACGGAGGCGCCGCCCCGTCGGCCGCTGTGGTCACGTCGGCGGACACACGCGCCAAGCTCGCACGGGCCGGGATCCCCGTGGTCGAGCTCGAGGAGGTCGGCGAACTGGACGTCTACATCGACGGCGCCGACGAGATCGATCCATTCGGCCGACTCATCAAGGGCGCGGGCGGCGCGCTGACGATGGAGAAGATCGTCGCGTCCGCCTCCGGGTGGTTCGTGTGCATCGCCGACGAGTCGAAGTCGGTCGCGAGCCTGGGCGCGCGCGCGAGGCTGCCGCTGGAGGTGCTGCCGCACGCGACGCGGCTGGTGCAGGAAGAGATCCTGGCACTGGGCGGAGTCGCCGAGGTCCGTGCCGGCTTCACGACCGACGGCGGCAACCGCATACTTGATGTGAGCGGGCTCGAGTTCTCGGAACCGATAGCGATCGAGCGCAGGATCGACGCGATCCCCGGGGTGATCGAGTGCGGGCTGTTCGCGATCCGTCGAGCCGACGTCGCGCTCATCGGCCTGGTCGATGGTGGCGTCAGGACCGTGCATTTCGGACGGTGACGGGTCGAGCCCCGCTCGGGTCGATGCCGAGTTCTCCCTCGAAGACAGGTCCTCCATGCGCTGGCTGACACAGGCGTTCGACTATCTCCTCCATATCGACAAGCAACTCCCCGTCCTGCTCGCCGACTACGGCGCGTGGTTCTACGGGGTGCTGTTCCTCGTGCTCTTCGCGGAGACGGGCTTTGTCGTCACCCCGTTCCTGCCGGGGGATTCCCTGTTGTTCGCCGCCGGCGCACTCGTCGCGCGCGGCCGGGGACTCGGCATCGGGTGGGTCTTCGTCGTGCTGTGCGCCGCAGCCATCCTCGGTGACACTGTCAACTACTGGATCGGCCACACGATCGGTCCGCGGCTGCTCAAGAACGAGGGCAGCCGGGTGCTCAAGCGGGAGTACATCGACCGGACGCGCGCCTTCTTCGAACGATACGGCCGCAAGACGATCATCCTCGCGCGCTTCGTGCCGTTCGTGAGGACGTTCGCGCCGTTCCTCGCCGGTGTCGGTGAGATGAGCTACCCCCACTTCATCGCATACAACGCGATCGGGGGAACCTTGTGGGTCGGGCTCTTCCTGTTCGGCGGGTACCTGTTCGGAGGCGTGCCGCTGGTGAGGGACAACCTTCTGTTGGTACTGGTGGCGGTCATCGTGATCACGACCATCCCGATCCTGGTCGAGTACGTGCGGCAGCGAGGCCTCTCGCGAAAGGTGCCACCCGAGGCGTAGGCGGTCACTCGACCAACGCACCGGCTCGCGGTCGCCGCTTGCCGCACCCTGCATCCGGGTAGACACGCCTCATCTTCTCCGGGACCGCCTTCACCGGCATCGGGCTGCCCCGGCTCTCACCCGCGCGCGGCGTCCACGCTGCGGCGGAATCGGCGAAAGGGGTACGTCATGCCGTCGCTACAGGGCAAGATCGGTCTGGTCACGGGCGCGGGTTCGGGCATCGGTCGCGAGGTCGCGCTCCTGATGGCGCGGGACGGCGCCAACGTGGTCGTGGCGGATGTGGCCGACGATCATGGCATCGAGACCGTGAAGATGATCCAGCGCACGGGTGGCGGCGCTGCCTTCGTGCATGCCGACGTGTCCGACCCGGCGCAGGTCGAGGCCATGGTGAAGTTCGCGGTGGACACGTACGGCGGCCTGCACCTGGCGGTCAACAACGCCGGCATCGGCGGTCCCGCGGCGCTCATGGGCGACTACCCGGTCGACGGCTGGGACAAGGTCATCGGCATCAACCTCACCGGCGTCTTCCTGTGCCTGCGGGCCGAGCTGTCCGTGATAGCCGCCGGCGGCGGAGGCTCCATCGTCAACATCAGCTCGATCCTGGGGTTCGTCGGGTTCGGGCAGTCGTGCGCGTACGTGGCGGCCAAGCACGGCGTGATCGGTCTGACGCAGAACGCGGCGCTCGAGTACGCGGACAAGAACGTGCGCGTCAACTCGATCCACCCCGGCTTCATCGACACGCCGCTCGTGGCGGCCGGCGGCATCGAGAAGGGCGGCGACCTGTGGGACTTCATCGCATCTAAGCACGCGATGAACCGCTGGGGTACGGCAGCGGAGGTAGCGACCCCGGTGGTGTGGCTGCTGTCGGATGAGGCGTCGTTCGTCACGGGCAGCCAGTACGTGGTGGACGGCGGGTACCTGGCGCAGTAAGGCCGACACGACGTGCGACGGCCGCCCTGGCTTCGGTCCGGGCGGCCTTCGCACGTCTTGGCCGCGACTATCTTGACACCGATAACTTAGCAGCGCTAATATCTGGGGCGCGAGAAGCACTCCCGTGCCGTCCTGCGCGGCACGCCCGACCTCGAGAGGCGGCCCGGATTGGCGGACAAGCACCCGTATCATCACGGCGACCTCCGTCGTGCGCTCATGGACGGCGCGCTCGCGCTCGTGCGCGAGCGCGGGCTGCAGTCGCTCTCCCTTCGCGAGGTCGCGTCCCAGGCGGGCGTCAGTGCCGCGGCGCCGTACCACCATTTCGCCGACAAGGCCGCTCTCGTGCGCGCGCTCGGGTTCGAGGCGCTCGGCGAGCTGGACCGGCGCATGGCGTTCGCCGAGACGTCGGCGCCAGGCGACCCGGTGGAGCGGCTTGTCGCCATCGGCAGCGCGTACGTCCGATTCGCGTTGGAGCGACCCGACTTGGCCGCACTGATGCGCGCGCCGGAGATGGCGGAGCCCGCCGCAGCCCAAGACCAGCCCGAGCATGGCGAGTCGTGGGAGCGCCTCGTGCGCGCGGTCGTCGAATGCCAGCAGGCGGGTGCCGTCGCGCCCGGTGACCCGATGACGCTGGCCATCGGGATGTGGGCGCTCGTGCAAGGCCTGGCCGAGCTCCTAGCGTCCCGCGGCGCCGACGGAATACCGGGCGACCCGAGCGCATTCGCCGAATCAGTCCTTCGCGTCATGGTCCCGCGCGCAACGCACACGGCACCACCCGCTCCCATCCTCTGAAGGAGACCGAGATGGCTCGCCAGAAACCCGTCCGCCAACGGTGGCGCCGCGCCCTGCTGCTGCTGTCGTTCATCGCGTTCCCCGTGACCATGAACTACTTCTCGCCGTACCTGATCGTCGACTCAGCGTTCAAGGGGATCGTCAACGGGAGCTTCGCGGCGTTCGGCACAATGCTCATCGGCTCGTTCGTGCTGGGGCGGCTGTGGTGCGGCTGGGCGTGTCCGATTGGCGGGCTGCAGGAGTTCGCGCTGCCGGTCAACGACCGCCGGCTCACACTGAAGGCGGACATTGCCAAGTGGCTGATCTGGGTGCCGTGGGTCGCACTCATCGCGTTCGGGGCGTTCACCGCGGGCGGCTACCGCGTGATCGATCTGCTCACCGGCACAGAGGGCGGTATCTCTCTCGCGGGCAGCGCCGATCGACCGATCTTCATCGCCTATGTCATCTACTTCGGAGTCATCGCGCTGTTCCTGGGACTCGCGCTCGGCTTGGGTCGGCGCGCCGGCTGCCACACGGCGTGCTGGATGGCTCCGTTCATGATCGTCGGGCGCCGGGCGAGCAACCTTGCGAACACCCCCGCGCTGCGCTTGCGCGCCGACGCCGGGACGTGCCGAGAGTGCGGCCGTTGCACGGAGGCCTGCCCGATGGGGCTCGATGTTCAGGCGATGGTCATGTCCGGATCCATGGAGCACGACGAATGCATCCTGTGCGGCACCTGTGTCGACACCTGCCCGCACGCGACGATCCGGTACGCATTCTGCCGGGCGCGGTAACATACGGGCATGCCCGAGCACACGGACGCGGCGTCACCCGCGAAGAAGAACCACCCCCGTCATCTCCTCGTGACCCTCGCCGTCCTCGCCGTGTTTGCTGGTGTGGGCGTCGCCGCCTACAACGCACTCCGCCCGCGCGGTGCAACCGCCGGCTTCGGCCAGACGAACATCACCGACCCGGCGGCGGCCAAGGCCCTCGGCGACTCGCTGCTCACCGCGCACGACACCACCGTGCTCGTGGTCGTCGCGCATCCTGATGACCTCGAGTTCTACGCGGGCGGCACCGCTATCTCCCTCGCCAAGCGCAACCGCGTGATCCTGCTGATGGGCACGTCTGGCGAAAAGGGCGCCGGCGGCTGGCCTGGCGTCGCGACGGTGCGCGAGCGGCTGATGCTCGAGACCGCGCGCATCGCCGGCTACGCCGATGTGGTCTTCCTTCGCCATCCCGACCAGGGGCTCGGCCAGGCCGCCGCGTATCCGGGCGAAGTCAAGGCGGCGTATCTGAAATACAAGCCGACGATCGTGCTGTCCTTCGACGCGTCCGATGAGGCCCAGGGCTACCGCCACGTCGACCACGAGGCCGCCGGTCGAACCGCCGCGGCGGTGGCAAGACAGATCGGTGGCGTCACACTCTACCTTTTCAGCAGCAGCGCCCCGGACGTGCTGGTGGACTACGCGCCGGTCGCGGAGACCAAGGCGAAGGCCTTCGCAACGGTCGGAAACTACCGGATCGTGAACCCGTTCTACGCGTACCTGGTCCAGCCGGTGCTCAGGCTTCGGAACCCTCCCATCGGGCCCAGCTACGGCATGCGCGCATCATTCCCGAGCGTGGGTGTCTCGTACGGCGAAGTGTTCCGAAGAGTCGTCGAGCCGCCCGACCCTTCGACTGCGCCGCCTGCCGAACAGCTTCCGCCCACCCTTGAAAACCCCTAGCGAGACGCTACTCTTGCATAGGTATCCCGCGCTTTTGTATCGACGCGCGTCTTCGCATCTCACTTGTAGAGGAGTCCGGCATGGTCAAGGTCGCTGTTTGGGGCACGGGCATGATGGGTCAGGGTCTGCTGGGGTTCATCTTGGACCGCCCCAAGGACATAGAACTCGTGGGCGCCATAGTCACCAACCCCGCCAAGGAAGGCAAGACGGTCGGCGATCTGCTGGGCCGCGACTGTGACGTGAAGATGACGACCGATTTCGCGTCGGTGCTGGCCACCAAGCCCGACGTGGTGTGCATCTGCACCCAGAGCAACCTCGAC
>JANYJF010000062.1 GCA_025361885.1 Coriobacteriia bacterium | reverse complement strand
CTCATCGAGCTCGCCAGCGTGGCTGTGGCCGCGGGACTCTTCCTCGTCGTATGGAACACGAGGCGCTTCCTCGAGGACGACTATCTGCTGTTTCTCGCGATAGCCTTCCTGTTCGTGGCCGGAGTGGACGTGCTCCACACCCTCGCGTACTCCGGCCTGTCGCTGTTCCCGGGCTACGGACCGTCGCTGCCGTCGCAACTGTGGCTGATCGCGCGGTCGACGCAGGCGATCGCGTTGCTCGTCTCGCCGTGGTTCATCGGGCGAAGGTCCGACATGCGCTGGGCGGCCGTCATCTACGCGTGTGTCTTGGGTGTGGCGCTCCTGACCGTCTTCACGTTCCGGGCCTTTCCCGAGACGCAGTTCGCCACCGGCGGCGTCACCGCATTCAAGGTGGGCACCGAATGGGTGATCATCGCCGCGTCGGTGGGCGCCATGGGAACGCTGTGGTCCGCGCGCTCCGGGCTCGACGGAGCAATGGTCAGGCTGCTGATGTGGTCGATCGGTCTGACGATACTGTCCGAGGTGGCGTTCACCGTGTACGCCGGACCGTTCGACGTGCTCAACCTCACGGGGCACTTCCTCAAACTCATCGCGTTCTTCCTGCTGTACAAGGCCATCATCGCCACGGCCCTCGTGCGGCCTTACTCTCTGTTGTTCCGGCAGCTGCGCCAGCGGGAGCTGGAAGCCGAGGACAGCGCGGAGCGCTACCGTGCGACGTTCGACGAGGCCTCGGTGGGCATGGCCCGCCTGGACTCGGATGGGCGCTACATACTGGTCAACGACGCCTTCTGTGAGATCGTCGGCTACGCGGAAGCCGAGCTGATGAACCTGGGGTACCACGAGCTGACAGCGCAAGCCGACCTCGAAGCGGTCGACGCGGCGTTCGCCAACGTCAAGGATGCGAAGGTCGCGGCGGCGTCGTTGGAGCAGCGGCTGACCCGAGTCGACGGGACCATGGTGTGGGCGAACATGACGGTGTCGCAGCTCGTGGAGACGGCCACGGGGCGGCGGTACTACCTGCAGATACTCGACGACATCTCCGTGCGCAAAGCGGCGGAGCGGACGCTGCGCAGAGGCAAGGAGTTGAGCGATGCGCTCACCAACCTCGACGCCGCGATGAGCGCCACCCGTGACGCCGATGAGATCGTGGAGGTCGTGGTGCGCGACGCGGCGGTCACGCTCGGGGTGGAGCTGGCGGCCCTGATGGTGCCGGATGGGGACGGCTGGCTGCTGCGCCGCGCTGTGGGGCTCAGCGCGCGGCGGGACGAGGCCGGGATCATCGCCTGCGGAGGCTGCGTGGCCGACGTGGCGGCGCGCAGCACCGCCCCACTGCTCGTGACGGACCCGTATGCCGACCCTCGCCTCGACGGCGACTGCCTCGAGGCGATCGGCGTCCATTCGCTGTTGGCAGTGTCGCTATGCCCATACGACAAAGTCGCGGGCGTGCTGCTGTTCATCGACCCGGCCGAGGCGCTCGGTTTCTCTGACAGCGAGGTGGACTTTGCGGCCCGGCTGTCGACATCCCTGTCGCTCGCGATGGAGAATGCGCGACTCTACGCCGTCGAGCACCGAATCGCCGACACGCTCCAAGCGGCCCTCCTCGAACTCCCTGATTCGATCCCTGGAATCACCTTCGCGCAGCGCTACCGCTCCGCAACCGAGGCCACGCGGGTTGGGGGCGACTTCTACGACGTGTTCGACTTGGGCGGCGGGCGTGTCGGACTCATCATCGGCGACGTCTCCGGAAAGGGCCTGGAGGCCGCGGCGCTTACCAGCTTCGTGAAGACGACCATCAAGACGCACGCTTTCGACGGCTCGGCTCCCGCGGCGGTCATGGCCAAGGCCAACGACGTGCTGATCCGCTCGCTGCTGAAGGCGTCGTTCGTCACGGTGCTCTTCGGCGTGCTCGACACGGCGACCGGTGGCCTGTCGTACTGTTCCGCCGGCCACCCGCCTGGGATCGTGAAAACCCCTCAGGACGTGTCGATGATGCCGCTGACCGAGTCGCCGGTCCTCGGCGCCTTCGCTGACATGGCCTTCCACGAGCGAGACGTCCGTCTCCTGCCCGGCGACACGCTGCTGTTCTACACCGACGGCGTCACCGAGGCGCGCGGCCCCGGAGGCATGTTCGGTGACGAGCGGCTGCTCGAGTCGATCGCAGCCTCGGACGCGAAGGGGCCGGACGAGCTGGCCACGGATGTGCTCGACGGCGTGCTCGCGTGGACGGGTGGCGAGCTTCGCGACGACCTGGCCCTGCTCGCCGTGGCGCTGGATCAGCCTCTCAGGACGTAGCGGCTCGCAGCGGCCAGCGCCCGCCCCGCGGTCTCCGGGGCGAAGTCGGCGGCGGCCCAGAAGGTGGGCAGCGCACCCTCGACGAAGTCGCGGTACCCCGCCTCGCCCGTCAGCTCGAGCAGCAACACCGCGCTCTCCACGAGCGTCGACGCGCCCGAGGGTGCCGGCTGGTCACCCGCCTCGCGCGGGCGGACGGGCAGGTCGGTCACGGTCGGCGTCATGTACAGCTCGGATCCGTCGCCGAATCGGGCGATGGCGTCGGCGTGCAGGTCGCGCGCGGCCGCGAGGAACGCGGCGTCGCCTGTGGCCGCGTGCGCCGCGAGCGCCGCGGCGGCGAGGTGGGCCGCGTCCTCCACGAGGCGGACGCTCGCGACCGCGGGGTCGTCCAGGACGTGGAGGACGCCGTCGCCGGCCACCGCGCGCGCGAGCAGCATGTCCGTGAGCGCGAGCCCGGCGGCGCGCGCGGCCGGCAGGTCGAAGGCCTCGGCGGCCTCGAGCAGCGCGCGGGCCAGCATCGCGTTCCACGACACGACCACCTTGGTGTCGGCCCCGGGCTGAGGCCTCAGCGCGCGTGCGGCCGCAAGCTTGTCGAGCACCGCGTCGACCGCCGAGTCGACCTGGGTGTCGCCGGAGCGGCCCGCCCGCCGGGTCAGGATGCTCGAGCCCTCCCACGTGCCGCCGCGGTCCACTCCCAGCTTGGCCTGCGCCAGGTCGAGCTCGTCGGCGTCCAGAAGGTCCAGCAGCTCGCTCCAACTCCAGACGTACGTCGAGCCTTCCTGGCCGCCGGTTTCGGCGGACAGCGACGCGAAGAAGCCGGCGGACCCGGGAGTGCCGGCGCCCGACTTGAGAGGCACCGCCATCTCGCGCAGCAAGAAGTCGACGGTCTGTTCGGCCACATACGCAGCCTCAGCCCTCGCGGTGTCATGGGGAAGCAGGTGCTTGGCCTTCGCGAGGCTGGAGAGCAGCAGCGCCTCGTCGTACAGCATCTTCTCGAAGTGGGGCACGAGCCAATCGGAGTCGGTGGCGTAGCGCATCACACCTCCGGCGGCCTGGTCGTAGATGCCGCCGCGTACGATCGACAGCAGCCCGTGCGCCACGACCCAGTCGATCTCAGGGTCCGGCACCAGCGCGTGGTAGGCGATGAGGAATTCGAACAGCGGCCACTGCGGGAACTTGGGCGCGGATCCGAATCCTCCCGAAACCGGGTCCGCGTACATCGCGATGTGCTGCGCTGACGCATCCAGCGCGGAGCGGTCCAGTGGAGCGGTGTGCTTGGGGGCGGCCTGCGAGCGCAGGAACTCAAGAGAGCGCGTCTCGGTCTCGATGAGCCGCTCGCGCTCGGTCCGCCATGCCTCGTCGACCGACTCGAGCACGTCGGTGAAGGAGGCTCCACCGGCCGGTGCGTGCTTGGGGAAGTACGTCCCGCCGAACACGGGCACTCGCATCGGTGTCAGGAACACCGTCATTGGCCAGCCGCCGCGCCCGGCCGTGGCCGTCAGGTAGTCCATATACAAGGCGTCGACGTCCGGACGCTCCTCGCGATCGACCTTCACCGCGACGAACCGCTCGTTGATGAGCGCCGCGGTCTCGGGGTCGCGGAACGACTCCCGCTGCATCACGTGGCACCAGTGACAGGCAGCGTAGCCGCAGCTCAGCAGCACCGGCACGTCGCGTCGGGCCGCCTCGGAGAACGCTTCCTCGCCCCATGGCCGCCACTCGACAGGGTCGTCGGCGTGCTGCCGCAGGTAGGCGGAAGCGGAGTGGGCGAGCCGGCTGCCGGGCATCTGCTTCCCCACGTCCTTCCATGCGATGGGCGGGACCTCGCTCGCGTGTCCAGTCTAGACCACGATCGGCCGAGCGCGGACGGGCTCCGGGTTTGCCGCTCTCCGGAGCAGGGGACGAAGCAGGATGTGTAAGAGGCATACATCCAGATGATTCGGGAGGTACCCACATGAAGCGCGGAACCCCGCGGACCGCGGCGCTGGTCGCGATCCTCGCACTGACGGTCCTGATCGTGACCGGCTGCACGGGAAGCTACGGAGGTGGCACTTCGAAACCGGCTGCAGGCGGCACAAGCACCGGCGGCACGACATCGGCCGGGATCACGGTCTCGATGAAGAACTTCGCGTTCAATCCGTCGACCATCGACGCCAAGGTGGGCGAGGTCGTCGCGTTCAAGAACGAGGACTCCGTGGCGCACACGGTCAACGTCGCAGGCGTGGACAGCGGCCAGGTCGCGCCGGGCGCCACGTTCATGTGGAAGGCGGACACAGCGGGCACCTTCCCCCTGAAGTGCTCGATACATCCGGCGATGACCGGGACGATCACGGTCAAGTAGTCACATCGGGCGAAGAAGATCCGACCGGGCGGGCCGCTTCGCGCCCCGCCCGGTCGCGCTTCGCCGTATCGGAGTGGCGGGGCGTCCCCGCGCCGCACGTGTCCTCATCCGGTCGCGCTGAGTTCCCGGATCGTCGCAATCACGTCTTGTGCGTGGCCCTCGACGGTGACCCTGGGCCACACACGCGCGACCTTCCCGTCCGGCCCGACCAGGAACGTCGAGCGCTTGGCGCTCACCCCGAGCACCTCACGGGCACCATAGGCGTCGATGACCGACTTGTCGGGGTCGGAGATCATCGGGAACGTCAGGCCGAACTTGTCTATGAACTTGCGCTGCGTCGCAGGCTTGTCCGCGCTCACGCCCACCACCAGGGCGTTCAACGATTCCAACTCGTCGTGGTGCAGCTGGAAGTCGTTGGCCTCGTGGGTTCAACCGGGGGTGCTGGCCCGCGGATAGAAGTAGACGACCACCCAC
>JANYJF010000054.1 GCA_025361885.1 Coriobacteriia bacterium | reverse complement strand
GCCGCTGCCTCGAGGACCAGCAGCGCCGCCAGCCGCACCGTGCGCCCGTCGGGCGCGTCGATCGACGCGTCGAGCTCGGTGATGTCCAGGCCGCGGACGCGCGGATCGCAGCCCAAGAGGTACGCCACTTCGCGCAGCTCGTCGGCGGAGATGCCGCCCGGTGCGGCTGACGGGCACGCCGGCACACTCGCGCGGTCGCAGACGTCCATGTCGATGTCGACGAACACCGGCCGTCCACCGGCTCCGGCCACGTCGAGCGCAAGTCCGACGCACTGTTCCACGCCGCGCCGGCGCAGCACCGCGCGCGAGATCACTGTGATGCCCATCTCCCGTGCTCGATCGGCGTAGGCGCGCGAGTTCGAGAAGTCCGCGATCCCCACCTGTGCCACGCACCTGCCCGGCAGCCGGCCCTCCTGGACCAGCCGGCGTACGGGCGAGCCGTTCGAGACGCCGTCGCGCAGGTCGTGGTGGGCGTCGATGGTGACCAGGCCGCACTCGCCGGCGGCGATCATCGAGCCGAAGAGCCCGGACATCACCGGGAAGGTGATCGAGTTGTCGCCTCCGAGCGCCACGAGCAGCCGCGTACTCTCTGAGGCCTCGCGCACCGCCTCGCGCACACGTGCCTCGCCCGCCGGACCGTCCGGAGCCTCGACGTCGCCGAAGTCCCATGCGCGCAGACTCGCGATGTCGATGTGATGAGCGGTTGACCAAGTGGAGTAGCGGCTCAGGGCGTCGCGGATCGCGGCGGGCGTGGTGTCGGCGCGGGTCGGCGTGATGGAGGTCTCATGCGCGGGGACTCCGAGCAGCGCGATGTCGCAGCCGCTGGATTCGCCAGCGAGCCGATCGGCCAGGTCTGGCGAGGAGGCGATCCACCCTCCGGCGCGCGGCCACAGCGGGTCGTCGTGCACCGATGCTCCGGTCACAGTCATCCTCCTTGCCCCGGGGAAGTCCTTTCGCTCGGACGGCACGGCCGTCGCGCGCGAAGTAGTACCTTGTTTGGGGCAGCATCCGCTTGGCGCGGATCCCTCCCGCTGTGACTCTACATCAGGCCGGGGCCGTCAGGCCCCGTCGCATGCCGCAAAGCGCGTCGAAAGGCGACAGAAGACATGGACACGACAATCACGTTAGGCACCCGCCCACTGACCGTCGATGATGTCGTCGCGGTGGCGCGCGGCGGTGCCACGGTCGAGATCGCGGAGGGTGCCGTATCAGCGATCGCGGCCTCTCGCGCGCACATCGACCGGCTGGCGCAGTCGGGGGAGCCGGTGTACGGCGTTTCGACCGGATTCGGTGCTCTGGCCACGAAATACATCGACCCGTCGAGGCGTAGCCAGTTGCAGCGATCGCTCGTCCGCTCGCACGCCGCGGGCACGGGCGACGAGGTCGAGCGCGAGGTCGTGCGGGCGATGATGCTCCTGCGCCTCGCGACCCTGTGCACCGGCCGCACCGGCGTGCGGGTCGCGACTGTCCGTGCGTACGCGGGCCTCCTGAACGCGGGCATCACACCGCGGGTCCCCGAGTATGGATCCCTGGGCTGCTCGGGCGACCTCTCGCCGCTGGCGCACTGCGCCCTGGCGTTGATGGGCGAGGGCGAGGTGCGCGACGCCACCGGCCACCTCCAGCCAGCGGCGCTCGCACTGACGGCCGCCGGGCTCGTGCCGGTGGAACTCGAGGAGAAGGAAGGCCTCTCGCTCATCAACGGTACGGACGGGATGCTCGGGATGCTGGCGCTGGCGATCACCGATCTGCGCAACCTGGTCAGGGTGGCCGACGTCACCGCCGCCATGAGCATCGAAGGCCTGCTCGGCACGGACCGCGTGCTCGCCGCCGATATCCAGGCGCTGCGGCCGCACCCCGGCCAAGCGGCGTCCGCGCGCAACATGACCCGCATCCTCGCGGGCTCGCGGATCGTGGCGTCGCATCTCGACGGGGACGTTCGCGTGCAGGACGCGTACTCACTCCGCTGCTCCCCGCAGGTCGCGGGCGCGGTCCGCGACACCGTGGCCCATGCCGAGATGGTCGCGTCGCGCGAGATGGCGTCCGCGATCGACAACCCGGTCGTCTTGGCCGACGGGCGTGTCGAGTCCAACGGCAACTTCCACGGCGCGCCCGTCGCCTACGTACTCGACTTCCTCGCGATCGTGGCGGCGGACCTCGCGTCCATGAGCGAGCGAAGGACCGACCGAGCGCTCGACCCTGCTCGTTCGCACGGGCTGCCGGCGTTCCTGGCCGACGACCCGGGCGTCGACTCCGGGCACATGATCGCGCAGTACACCGCGGCCTCCATCGTCAGCGAGATGAAGCGGCTAGCGGCGCCGGCGAGCGTGGACTCGATCCCGTCGTCGGCCATGCAGGAGGACCACGTCTCGATGGGCTGGAGCGGCGCGCGCAAGTTGCGGCGCTCGATCGATGGTCTGGCCCGCGTGCTGGGCATCGAGCTGATAACGGCGGCTAGGGCGCTGGATCTCCGTGCGCCGCTCGCGCCATCCCCAGCCACGGCCGCCGTTCTGGCGCTCGCTCGCACCCGGGTGCAGGGCGTCGGTCCGGACAGGTTCATGTCGCCCGAGATCGAGGCGGCGTATGAGATGGTTGCCGGCGGCGACGTGGTGGCGGCGGCCCAGTCGGTCATCGGAGAGCTCGAATGAAGGACTTGAACGCGATAGCCGAGGAGGCCTTGCGATGAGTGAAGGAGCACGCCCAGTCCGCGCGCCGCGCGGTCTTGAGATCTCCGCCAAGGGTTGGCAGCAAGAGGCCCCCCTGCGGATGCTGATGAACAACCTCGACCCGGAAGTGGCCGAGCGACCGGACGACCTCGTGGTGTACGGCGGCACCGGCCGCGCCGCGCGCGACTGGCGATCGTTCGATGCGCTCGTGCGCACCCTTCGCACGCTCGAGGGCGACGAGACGATGCTGGTGCAAAGTGGCAGACCCGTGGGCGTCATGCGCACGCACGAGTGGGCGCCGCGCGTGATCATCGCCAACAGCAACCTCGTGCCGGAGTGGGCGACGTGGCCGGAGTTCCGTCGGCTGGAGAAGCTCGGGCTGACCATGTACGGCCAGATGACGGCGGGCTCCTGGATCTACATCGGGACGCAGGGCATCGTGCAGGGGACGTACGAGACGTTCGCCGCGGTGGCCGCCAAGCGGTTTCGCGGCACGCTGCGCGGCACGCTGACCGTCACCGGCGGCTGCGGCGGGATGGGCGGCGCGCAGCCGCTCGCCGTGACCATGAACGACGGCGTCGTGCTTGTGGTCGAGGTGGATCCGGCCCGCCTGCAGCGAAGAGTCGACCAGCGCTACCTGGACGAGTGGACCGACGACTTGGACGACGCGATCGAAAGGGTCGAGGCCGCCAAGTTCGAGCGCCGTCCGCTGAGCGTCGGGCTGTGCGGGAACGCGGCGTACGTGCTGCCGGAGTTGCTGCGCCGCGGGGTGGCGGTCGACATCGTGACCGACCAGACCTCGGCCCACGACCCGCTGTCGTACCTGCCGCTCGGCGTCATGTTGCAGGAATGGCAGGACTACGCCGACCGCGACCCCAAGGGCTTCACGAAGCGCGCCCGGGAGTCGATGGCCAAGCATGTGGAGGCGATGGTGGGCTTCCAAGACGCGGGCGCCGAGGTCTTCGACTACGGCAACTCCATCCGCGCCGAGGCAGAGCTGGGCGGCTACACCCGTGCCTGGGAGTTCCCCGGCTTCGTTCCGGCCTACATCCGCCCGCTGTTCTGCGAAGGCAGGGGCCCGTTCCGCTGGGCCGCGCTCTCCGGCGACCCGGCTGACATCTACGCGACGGACGAGGCGGTCCTGAAGCTGTTCCCAGATAACGAGCCGCTGCACCGCTGGATCAACCAGGCGCGCGAGAAGATCGCGTTCCAAGGGCTGCCCGCGCGGATCTGCTGGCTCGGCCTGGGCGAACGCGACCGCGCCGGCCTCAAGTTCAACGAGATGGTCGCCGACGGGCGGATCTCGGCGCCGATCGTCATCGGACGCGACCACCTGGACGCCGGGAGCGTCGCCTCACCCTATCGTGAGACGGAAGCGATGCTCGACGGCAGCGATGCCATCGCCGACTGGCCGCTGCTCAACGCCCTTGTCAACACGTGCTCGGGCGCCACCTGGGTGTCGATCCACCACGGAGGCGGCGTCGGGATCGGGCGGTCGATCCATGCGGGGCAGGTCACGGTGGCGGACGGTACTCAGCTCGCGGCTGCCAAGATCGAGCGCGTGCTGAACAACGACCCCGAGATGGGCGTCATCAGGCACGTGGACGCGGGCTACCCCGAGGCGATCGAGGTCGCGAAGGCCCAGGAGGTGCGCATCCCGATGCGGGAGGACGAAGGGACGGCCGGGAGCGGAGGCTGGTGGTGAGCGGGTCCGCGCCGATCACACTGATCACCGGAATAGGCGAGCTCGTCACAAACGACCCGTCGGTCGGTGACGGCTCGCCGCTCGGGCTGCTCCGTGAAGCCGCGCTCGTGCTCGATGGCGAACGCGTGGCGTGGAGTGGTCCCGCCGCCGACGCGCCTGCGGCGGATGTCCGCGTGGACTTGGGCGGTCGCGCGGTAGTGCCCGGCTTCGTCGACAGCCACACGCATCTGGTGTTCGCCGGCGAGCGCTCGGCCGAGTTCGCCGCCCGGATGGCGGGCGAGCCGTACACCGGCGGCGGGATCATGACGACGGTCGCAGCCACGCGCGCCGCGAGCACGGACGAGCTGCGCTCCGGCGCCGCGCGGTGTCTCGCCGAGATGCGCTGGAGTGGCACGACCACGATCGAGGCGAAGAGCGGCTACGCGCTGACCGTCGACGGCGAGCGACGGCTGCTCGAGGTCTCGCGCGAGTCGACGCCGGAGACCACGTTCCTGGGCGCGCATGTCCTTCCCACGGAGTACGCCGGAGACCGAGATGCCTACGTGGCGCTCGTGTGCGGAGACATGCTCACGGCGTGTGCCCCGCTCGCCCGATGGATCGACGTGTTCTGCGACAGGGGAGCCTTCTCGGGTGAGGAGGCCCGGCAGGTCCTGAGAGCCGGCGTGGCCGCGGGCCTGCTCCCGCGATTGCACGGCAACCAGCTCGAGCACGGCCCCGGCGCCGCTGTCGCGGCGGAGTTCAGCGCCGCCAGCGTCGACCACTGCACGCACCTGACGGCCGAGGACGTCGCTGGTCTGCGCGACGCCGGGGTGGTGGCCACGCTGCTGCCTTGTGCCGACTTCTCGACCCGGGCGCCGTACGCGGACGCTCGCTCGCTGCTCGCGGCCGGCGTGACGGTGGCGCTCGCGACCGACTGCAACCCAGGGACGTCGTACGTCACCTCGATGCCGCTGGTGATCGCGCTTGCGGTGAGGGAGATGCGGATGACGCCCGCCGAGGCCCTGTGGTCCGCGACCGCGGGCGGCGCTCGAGCGCTGAGGCGCGACGACATCGGCACGCTCGCGGTCGGGGCATCCGCGGACTTCGCGGTCCTGGAGGCACCTTCGCACATCCACTTGGCGTATCGGCCCGGCTCACGGGTCGTCACTTCGACGTGGAAGTCGGGCGTGTGCGTAGCGGGCTGACCGCGCCTGAGCGAGCCGTCGCGGACCAGCTCCCGGACTAGCCCCCCGACTAGCGCCTATGGAGTCCGGGTAGACACCCCTCCGTGAGCAAGTGCCCGCGCCGCGAGGCAGCGGGCCGTCTGCAGAGGAGGCGTCATGGCGCGATTCATCAACGACCAGTCCAAGAGCCACCCGCTCGTCACCGAGCTCGACGCCGGTACCTACTCTTGGTGCCGGTGCGGCCTGACCAAGACGGTACCGTACTGCGACGGTTCGCACGAAGGGACCGGCATCACCCCACTGGCTTTCGAGGTCGACACGCCGCAGACAGCGGAGATCTGCAACTGCGGGCTCACCAAGAACCCGCCGTACTGCGACGGCTCGCACACCTCGATCGAGTAGCAGCCTACAGATCGACCCCAGCCGGGGTCTCTCGCTCGTCGGCGAACCACTCCAGCGTGAAGTCGCCGTCCGCGATGCGGTCGATGGGCAGCTTCATGTACCTGCCCGACGCCTCCACAGCCACGGAGCCGTCGGACAGGACTATCTCTCCAGTGCCCTCGAACAGGCGGCTGGTGTCGCGTGTGATGCGCCCGACGGCGCGCACCTCTTCGTCGAGCGGGACCGGCTTGCGGAAGCGCACGGTCAGCTCCACGGTGACGCCCCATGCGTCGGGCTGTGTTGCGTTGATCGCGCGGCCGATCGTCTCGTCCAAGAGCGCTGATGCGATGCCGCCGTGCAGCCGACCCGGGTAGCTCTGGTGGATCTCGAGCGGACGGAAGACCCCCAGCAGCTCGCCGTCTTCAAGCTCGTAGAAGCGCGCCTTGAGGCTCGACGGGTTGTCGCGCCCGCACACGACACACATCCGGCTGACGTTCTGGGCGGCGATCACCATGCGGTTCGTCACGGATGGTCCTTCCTGGCGCGGTCACGTCGGTCGTGCGACGCGGCCATTGTACCTTCGGGCGAGGAAAGCAAAGAAAGCAAAGAGAGCGAAGAGAGCGAAGAGAGCGCGGAGGGCGAGGGCCGATCACGCGGGCTTGCCGCGCGGGGGGCAGGAGCCTTTCGGTGAGCCACAGGTGCCGGCCTGTGAGCCGCAGGTAGCACAGGAGATCGCCTGTGGGACCACAGCCGGATGCCTGTGAGCCGCACGAATCACAGGCCGCTGCCTGTGTGCCACCGGAGGGGTCAGGGCGTCCGCTCCGCGCGGATCAGCGGGTAGATACCTGGCAGACGCCACGGCGACGGAAAGGAGGGGGGAGGTGAAGATCGCGGTCAGATCGGTCGACAGGGCTGCCCTGGTGGCCCCCAGCGCCCATGTCCCTGCCCGCACTCCGGTCCTTTGGACCGCCGCGGTGCTCCTCCTCCCGCTGCTGCTCACCGCCTGCGCTGCCGGCCAGCCGCCCTCGAGCGCTCCGGCGAGGCCGGCCGGCAGCAGGCCCGCCACCCCGGCGACCACACCTGCGCCGCCGCCCCCACCGGTCGGCCTGTCGGACCTCGCCCTGACACTGCAGCCCGCGTACAGCGGATTCGCCAAGCCCTTGTATGTCGCGGGGGCCGGCGACGGTTCGGGGCGGTTGTTCGTCGTGGAGCAGGGTGGGCTGATCAAGGCGGTCGACCGCGGCGCTGTGCAGGCGAGTCCCTATCTGGATGTGAGCGCCCTCGTCTCGCTCGGCTCGGAACGCGGGCTGCTCGGCCTCGCGTTCTCACCAGGTTTCAGGCGCGACGGGCGCATCTACATCGACTACACCGACGTGAACGGCGACACGGTCATCGCGCGGTACACGACCGCACAGCCGGCCTCCGACGCGCCCGCCTGGAAGTCGGCCGAGATCATCCTGTCGATCAAGCAGCCCTACGCGAATCACAATGGCGGGTGCCTGCAGTTCGGTCCCGACGGGATGCTGTACATAGGGATGGGCGATGGCGGATCCAGCGGCGACCCGGGCAACCGTGCTCAGAACAAATCCGAGTTGCTCGGCAAACTCCTTCGCATCGACGTGTCGAAGGCGGACCGGGGGCGCGGCTACGCCATCCCGCCGGATAACCCGTTCGTGTCCGATCCGGGCGCCCGGCCCGAGGTCTGGATGTACGGTCTTCGCAACCCGTGGCGCTTCAGCTTCGACGCCTCCACCGGCGCCCTGTGGATCGCGGACGTCGGTCAGGACGCGTGGGAGGAAGTGGACTTTGCCGCGCCGGGCCAGAAAGGCACGAACTGGGGCTGGCACCTGTGGGAGGGCGACCATCCGTATCCGCCTGGCGCCAAGCGCGCGCGCGACGGGTTCGCCTTCCCGCTCGTGGACTACCCGCACCCGAGTGGCGAGTCGATCACGGGCGGCTATGTATATCGCGGCCGGGACTTCCCGGCGCTCGCGGGGACGTATCTGTACGCCGATTTCGTCAAAGGCTGGGTCGCCGGCATACGGGTCACGGCCGCTGACGGCTCGGCGCTTACCACGCCGCAGAGCCAGAGGCTCATGTCGTCCGCCCCCCGCATCGCCAGTTTCGGTGTCGACGACCGTGGTGAGTTGTACGCGACCGACTACGACGCCGGCGCGGTCTTGCGTGTCCAGGGAACCGCGAAGTAGGGGAGCGATGATGGGCGGAGCGTGCATCCGCGTCGGCACGAGCGGCTGGTCGTACGCGCACTGGGATCCATCGTTCTACCCACAGAACACGCCTGCGGACAAGCGCCTGGCGGCGTACGCGCAACGCCTGCCGACAGTCGAGATCGACGCTACCTTCTATCGTCTACCTTCGGAGCACGCCGTCACCACTTGGCGCGACGAGGTCCCGCCCGGCTTCGTCTTCGCCGTGAAAGGGAGCCGGTTCGTCACGCACTTCAGGAGGCTGAGCGACACGGACGAGGCCGTGGCGAACTTCGCGGCGCGCATATCGCTGCTCGGCGACAAGCTCGAGGTGATGCTGTGGCAGCTGCCCCCGGACCTCGAAGCGGACACCGGCTTGCTCGACCGGTTCCTGACGTCGCTGCCCCGGGGCGTGCGGCACGCCATCGAGTTCCGCCACGCCTCGTGGCTGACGCCCGAGACCTTCGAGGTCCTCCGCGCCCACGGCGCCGCTCACGTCCATGTCTCGAGCGACAAGATGCCGGCGGACCTGACGCTCACCGCGGACTTCGTCTACGTGCGGTTCCACGGTACCGCCGAGTACCACGGCGCCTACACGCATCCAGCGCTCGAGCCATGGTCGGAGTTCCTGACCAGGCAGGCAAGCGCTGGTCGCGACGGCTACGTGTACTTCAACAACGACTTCGAGGGGCACGCGCCACAGGATGCCGCGCGGCTCATAGCGATGCTGGGCGACGAGGCATGCCACGTGTAGACGCGCGCGCCGGCGTCAGCGTGCGACCAACACGAGACCGGCGATCCCTATGGCGCACAGCACCAGGACGATGATCGAGTCGAGGCCTAGTCGCAGGTAGTTGCGCTCGGGCCGCACCACCACCGCTCCCGCGTAGATGATCGTCACGAGGATCCCGAGGCCCGCGAGCCAACTGTTGGCGGCACCCGCCTTGGAGAGCACGGCGGTGCCGGTGATCAGGTCGGCCACCACGAACAGCGTGAGCTGGAACGCGTTGCCCCCGAAGATGTCCCCCATCACGAGCTGGTGGTCGCCGAGCTTGACCGCGGCGATACCTGTGGAGATCTCGGGAAGCGCGCTGGCCAGGGCCAGCACGGTGGCGCCGAATACGACACCGTTGATGCCGGCCCGGTCAGCCAGCAGACCGCCCGAGACCGTGAGCGCCCACCCCGCGAACAGCGTCACGAGCGAGCCCCCGGCGAACACGAGAACGACGGTAGCGGTGCTCCTCTTCGCATACGGGTGGGGTGTGGTGGGGTGCTTCACTCGGCGATGGGGCCTGCCCGGCTGGCTCCCGGGCATGTGGATCTCCCACTTGGGGGAGTTGCGCACCTGGTTGAGCAGGACCATCCCGGCCAGCCAGATGACCACGATCGCTATGGAGGCGGGACTCATCCTGAGCACTACGAGGGAGGACGGCAGCAGCGCCCCGAGCATCGCGACGGACGTCACGGCCACCACCAGCGACGCCTCCAGCACCGGGATGAGGGAGCCCACCATGTAGCTCAGCGGCTTGCGCCCCACCACGAACCAGTCCGCGACGACGAGCACAGCGGTCTGGATGGCGATGCCGCCGATCAGGTTGCCGGCAGCGATATCCAGATGGTGGCCAAGCGCGGCGGTCACGGTGATCGCGGCCTCCGGCAGGGACCCGGCGATCGCCAGCAGCAGCATGCCGCCGAACGTCTCGCCCAGGCCGAGGCGGACGTCGAGTGCGTCAGTGGCCTTGGACAGGAACGTGCCGGCCACCCATGTGGCGGCAGCGCCGGACAGGAAGACGATCAGCAGCACGGGTGATGCAAAGGCGCTCACGCGGGCGACTCCCCTCGGACGGTCGGACGGTCGATCGAGTCATGACTTGGATTCCCACAAAGCGGCAGGTGAGTGCACCCAGTGCGCCCGCCGGCTCACGCTGGAGAGCCGGCGGGCGCGACCGGCGCCCTCCGCGAGGGGTACCATGTCCCGGTGACCGTCGAGCCATAGGAGGACGAGCGATCCATGCCCGCATTCGGGGTCCATTCGGAGGCAGGTAAGCTCAGGACCGTGCTCGTGCACCGTCCCGGGCTGAGCCTGGAGCGCCTCACGCCGCACAACCGCACCGAGTTCCTCTTCGACGACGTCGTGTGGGTGCAGCGCGCGCAACTCGAGCACGACGCGTTCACCGACGTCCTGCGCGACCACGACGTCGAGGTCCTCTACCTCGACAAGCTGCTCGCCGAGACGATTGCAGCCTCCGTCGAAGCGCGCCGCTTCATCGTGGAGCGCGCGGTCTCCTCGTACACCGTGGGACTGTCCCTCGTGGATGAGCTCCAGGCCTTCCTGATGGACGTCTCTCCGGAGCGGCTCGCCGGCATCCTGCTCGACGGCCTGCTCGCCGCGGAGTGCGACGGCCTGGACATGGCCGCGCTGTCGCGGCACTCGCTGGGCGCGGTCATGGCGGAGCCGGACACGTTCGTCCTGCCGCCGCTTCCCAACAGCCTGTTCACCCGAGACCCGAGCGCCTGGCTGTACGGAGGCGTCGTGCTCCCGCCGCTGTTCTGGCACGCCCGCCGCCTGGAGGTCGCCAACGTCTCGGCCATCTACCGGTTCCATCCGCGCTTCGTGAGCGAGGATTTCTCTTTCTGGTATCCGCCGTCGGGCGACGCGGAGCGCTTCGCTGTGGAGGACTTCGGTCACGGTGCGTCCCTCGAGGGCGGCGACGTCATGCCCATCGGCAACCGCACGGTCCTGATCGGGATGGGCGAGCGCTCAACGGGGCGCATGGTCGAGCACATCGCCAGGAGCCTGTTCGACGCAGGTGAAGCGGACCGCGTGATCGCCGCCCGCATGCAGCAGGCGCGCTCGTACATGCACTTGGACACCGTATTCAACATCCTTGACCGAGACGCGGTGACGGTCTACCCGCCTGTCGTGGACGCGATGCGCGTGTTCAGCATCCGTCCCGACGGGAGCGGCGAGGGCTTCGACATCACCGAGGAGCGCAGCCTGCTCGCCGCGGTCTCCGACGCATTGGGGGTCGTCGAGCTCCGCGCCGTCGCCACCGGTGGCGACGTCTTCCGCTCCTCGCGCGAGCAGTGGGACGATGCGAACAACGTCGTGGCCATCGAGCCGGGTGTGGTGGTCGCCTACAGCAAGAATCCCGAGACCAACGCCAATCTGCGGCAGGCGGGCATCGAGGTCATCGAGATCGAGGGTTCAGAGTTGGGCAAAGGCCGCGGGGGATGCCATTGCATGACGTGTCCCCTCTCGCGGGACCCGATGTAGGGAGGCTGCCGACCGTGGGAGAGACAAAGGGCGTCGACAGGCCCACCGCTGATCCCGCGGGCCGGATCACGGTGCGGCTGTTCGGCATGCTGCATACCATGCGGCGCGAGGCCGGTCTGCCCGTCACTGTCGTGGTCGACGTTCCCGCGGACGGCGTCGTCGCTCGCGAGCTCGCCCAGGGGCTCGGCCTCCCGGTCGACCACATCGAGGGCGTGTTCTGCAACGGCGACGTCTTCGGGCTGAGCCGGGTGCTTGGCCCGGGGGACCGCGTGGCGTTCGTGCCGTATGGCACCCCGGGACCCCACCGCGTCTTCCTCGGCCTGTACAAGGCCGGGCGCGAGGGCGACGGACCGAACCCGCCATCCGAGGAGGAATGATGGACGAGCCCGTGACCAGCCAGCCCGTGTCATGCGAAGAGATGCTCGCCGCATCGCGGCAGGAGACGCGCGACGCTTTCGAGAACCGCGCCCAGATGTACTGGTACATCTACGATGAGTTGTCGGCCGAGGTCGGTCCCGAGCGCGCGTCGACGCTCATGAAACAGGCCGTGTTCCGTCGTGGGCTCGAGGTGGGCCGCAAGTACCGCGCGGCCGCGGGATCCGGCGACCTCGCCGCGGTCGGCGCCATCTTCTGCGACGGTTCCCCGAGCGAAGGAGCGCTCTTCACGCCCGGCATCGAGACGCTCGAGGATGGCCGTCTCGTGCTTCGCATGGAGAGCTGTCCGCTTGTGGATGCGTGGCGCAAGCTCGGCCTGGCGCCCGAGGAGATCGACCGCATGTGCGACATCTCCGCGGCGGTCGACGAGGGGACGTTCCAGGGTGCGGGCCTGTCGCTCACGTTCCTGGACAGGCTCGGCAAGCCCGGATCATGCCGGTGCCTGCTGGAGTTGAGACTCCCGACCGCCGCAGAGTGATCCGGACAGGCGAGCGCGCACGGTCCGACTGCGAGTCCCAGGGCGATGGTGCCGTTCAGTCTGAGGAGGCCAGCCCCGGCAGCACGTCCAGGTCGAGGGGGGAGGCGTCGTTGACGAAGACGGACACCTCGCATTCCTCGATGCCCGGGTCCGCGGCGAACTCCTCGCGCAGCGCCTTGACGAGTCCTCGCTTGAGCTCCTCGGTACGGCCCTCATACAGGAGCACCTCGACGACCGTGAACCGCTCCGTGCGACACGGCGGCGCGTCCACGCACTCGGCCGGTGTCTCGATGACACGCACGGTCACGCGCTCGTCGCCCACGCCGAGTGAGGAGACGACCGCGCGGCGGGCGCCGGACAGCAGAGCGCGCTTGTACTCGGGAGACTTCGGCCCCGTGACGTCGATCCTGACGATGGGCATGTGCGCGTCCCTTCGCGTTCAGGCGGTGCTACGATGCGCCGCAGCCGGCACATCGTAGCACCGCCTGGCCACACTCCGAAGAGGCGCGCGAGTAGTCTCCGTCACCGATTCGCAGGAGCCGGCGAGATGACGGCGAAACTACCTATACAGGCGTGGCATTCCGAAGCACCCGGCGATGCGAGCCACGCGCACCGAGCAGGTGTCCGCACGCCCGACGAGCAAAGGTCGATGGGACGAGGTGCCAGGTGGCGCGCGCTGCCGAGGCCGCGACAGACCGGCTGATCGAGATGCTGCCGGCTACCGACCGCATGCCGGTCCTGTTCCTGGGGCACGGTTCTCCCACCAACGCGATCGACGACAACGAGTACACTCGCGCCCTCGAGGCGGCGGCGGTCGACCTCCCTCGTCCCGTGGCGATCATGGTGGTCTCCGCCCACTGGCTCACGGACTCGACGGTCGTCACGTGCGGTGAGAACCCACGGACCATTCACGACTTCCTCGGCTTCCCAGAAGAGCTCTATCACGTCACGTATGCGGCGCCCGGCGCGCCCTCGCACGCCCGCGCCGCGCTCGAGCTCACGAAGCTCGCGCCGGTCGCGTGTGAGTTCAACTGGGGTTTCGACCACGCGTCGTGGGCGCCACTGCGGCACATGTTCCCGGAGGCCGACATCCCCATGTTCGAGATGAGTCTCGACATGACCAAGCCGCCAGGTTTCCACTATTCACTGGCGGCACACCTCGAGCCTCTCCGCACGCACGGCGTCCTCATCGTGGGCAGCGGCAACATCGTCCACAACCTCGGACGCGCGCACTGGGAGACCGACGCCGAGCCCTACCAGTGGGCCGTCGAGTTCGACGAGATCGTCCGCGCGAAACTGCTGGCGGGCGACCACGACGCGCTCGTGGACTACAAGCGACTGGGTCCGTCCGCCCAGTTGGCGGTCCCAACCCCGGACCACTACCTGCCGATGCTCTACGCGGTGGGTCTTCAGCTCCCCGATGAGCCGCTCTCGTTCATCTATGAGGGCTTCCAGAACGCCTCGGTGTCGATGCGGTGTCTCAGGATCGGCTAGCGGTCACTGCACGCCGAGCCACCTCGCGACGAAGAACCCGATGCCGGAGGCCGCCGCGGTCACGACGGTGCCCCACGCCAAGTCGACTGCGGAGACCTGCCACGCCCAGTCCTTCAGGGTCGCGAGGTTGGTCAGGTCGTACGTCCCGTAGGCGACGAGGCCGAGCAGCGCTCCCCGCCACAACGCAGCCGTCACCGCGCCTTCGCGCGCGCCTGGAAGCACCGCGAAGACGAGTATGCCTACCACGTAGACCAAGTAGAAGGCGAGCGCGACGGGCAGGTTCGCCGGGTCCTTCATCAGACTCCCGAGATACGATCTGTAGAACCGGCTGGCAACGAACGACAGCCACACGAAGTCGATCGCGAGGAATGCCGCGGTGGTGATGAGGTAGAGCCAGACGTTCTTGAGCACGTCCCCTCCCTTCTTCGAAGGTTCTTGCGATCGATTGGGAGGTTCCCTGGGCCCGCACTCCGCAAACGGCGGCCCGACGCCTCACCGCCCGCCCGGTTCATGAGGTGCAGACTCCCGCGCGCTCGTCACGACACCATTGTGTCGAACTGCGGTAGGTATACGCTGAGGTGGACAGGACCCTCTCGTGAAGGGAGGTCGGTATGGCACAGGATCCTAATTCGGTCAGCATCGACGGGGAGCTCGACCCCGTCCAGGCCGAACGCATGCTGACGTTCTACTGCAAGACCCTCGACCGCCTGGGCTACGTGCCCATCGCGTATGAGAGGATCGATGAGCGGCTGTCCGGCAACATCTACGGCGCCAAATACGATTCCCTCAACCACGCGATGTGGATGTGCAACGAGACGCGGCGTTTCGTGCGAGAGCGACGATGGGCGAAGGTCTATCGCTGGATAGGCATGATCCAGGGGCTGCTGTTCATGGGGGGAGTCTTCAACATCGCAGAGCTCAAGGAGCACAACCGCCTGGGACCGAAAGGCCCCGAGCGGGCGATCAGGTAGCGAATGGGGAGCGGATCGTCCGCCGGCGCTAGCCCCGGCCCTCGTTCCTGTCGGGCACGAAGACGCTGAGCAGGAACGACGCGATGCTCACGACGATGCTGCCCCAGATCGCGGGCCACAGCCCCGTGACCTGGAAGCCCACGCCTGCGGCGAGCTGTCCAGCGATCCAGAACGCGGCACCGTTGACCACGAATGTGAACAGCCCCAGCGTCAGCACGATCAGCCCGCACGACAGAAGCTTCAGGACCGGGCGGATGAGCGCGTTGACCAGGCCCAGGACCACGGCCATCACCCCGACCGCGACATAGCCGTTGCCGGTGATGGTGATCCCGGGAACGAGCCAGGCGGCCGCGGCGACGGCGGTGACCAGGAACCGCATGAAAAGCCTCATGGTGGTGCCTCCGCAAGTTCGACGATGGTGCTTTCAGACAGGTGGGTCTCCCCGTGCGGGGGAGTCGAGCCCGATGCTATGATAGCCGTGATCTCCGCCCTCGGCCGGACCTCGGATGACGTCACACTGTGAACCTGGTCAGGTCCGGAAGGAAGCAGCCATAAGCGGTCCCTGGCGGGTGTCCGGGGTCCGGCCGAGGGCGGAGCGTCTGATAAGGGGCACCATTCCGTTTCGCATCGAAGCCCAGAGAGGCGCTGACCCAACCCGGCATGGCGCACCAGTCCCTGTATCGCAAGTACCGGCCGCAGACGTTCTCCGACGTCGTGGGCCAGGACCACATCACGAGGACCCTCCGCAACGCGGTCCAAGAGAATGCCGTCGCGCACGCCTACCTGTTCTGCGGGCCGCGCGGCACCGGCAAGACCACGACCGCGCGCATCCTCGCCAAGGCGCTGGATTGCGAGAAAGGCCCGACCCCGGACCCGGACATCGCTTGCGCCGCGTGCATCGAGATCGCCGAAGGCCGCCACCCTGACGTGTATGAGCTGGACGCCGCGTCGCGCACCGGCGTCGACGCCATCCGCGACGAGATCATCACCAAGGTCAACTACGCGTCCACCCGCGGCGGCTACAAGATCTACATCATCGACGAGGTCCATATGCTCTCGACCTCGGCGTTCAATGCGCTTCTCAAGACGCTCGAGGAGCCGCCGAGTCATGTGGTCTTCGTGCTGTGCACCACGCACCCACACAAGGTCCCCGAAACCATCCACTCCCGGTGCCAGCGCTTCGACTTCCGCCGCATCGGCATGGACGACATCGTCGGCCGCCTGGAGTACATAGCGAGCGAAGAGAACATCACCGTCGCCGACGGCGCCCTGTCCCTGATCGCGCGCCACGCGCTGGGCGGGATGCGAGACGCTATCGGCACCTTGGACCAGCTCGCGTCGTTCACCGGCAGCAACATCGCGTTGCCGGACGTGGAGGGGCTGCTGGGCGAGGTCGACGCGGCCCGGCTGTTCGAGCTCGCCGATCTGGTCACCGCACGCGACGCCGCGGCCTGCTTCGCCTTCGTTGCAAAGCTCGCCGAGTCCGGCACCGACCTCCCGGAGTTCGTCCGCGCCTTCACCGGCCATATCCGGGACCTGTACGTGACAGCGGCGGCCGGCGACCCCACGGGCCTGGTCCTCACCACGACCGACTCACTGCCCCGCCTCGAAGACCAGGCCACGGCCCTCGGCCCCGATCGCCTCATGCGCCTGCTGGACCTCCTCGGCCAGCTCACCGGCGAGATGCGCTGGGCCTCCGACCAGCGTCTGGCCCTGGAAGTCGCCCTCGTCCGGATGTCGCGCCCCGAATCGGACCTGACCCTCGAATCCCTCGCGGAACGGCTCTTGACCTTGGAAGCGGGCATCCCGGTGGTCCTTGAGGCACGCGCGCCGAAGGCGCGCGCTGCCGAACCAGCCGCACCGACCACTCGGGAGGTCGCGCAGGCCGCTCCGGCCACGGTGTCTGCGGAGCGTTCTGAGGCCGCGGGCCCGGCGAAGCCGGCCCGCGCCGAGCACGCGCAGCAGGCGCCGCGGCCGGAAGCGGCCGTCCAAGGGGTCACCGCTGAGAAGCCGGAGCTGCCGGTCTCGGAAGTGACCGCAGCCGAGCGCGTGCACTTCGGCACCATCGACCGGCCGGCACTCAAGCGCGCCTGGGCCGACATCCTTCGCGACCTCAAGGCAACCTCCGCCGCCAAGTCCAAACTCTTCCTCAACACAGACGTCGAGCCTGACGGCGACACTGTGGTCGTCGCGTTCAACCCCGACTTCGAGATGAACATGAAGATCGCCAAGTCGGAAGATACAGTGGCGCTGCTCCGCTCGTCGATCGAGGCGGTCCTGGGTGTGAAGATGGCCGTCCGCTATCAGCTCGGTCGCGGCGGCGTGAGACTGCCGGAGGCCGAGGACGCGCCACCCACGGTGCCGCGGGCCGCCACCGCGCCCTCCCGTCCGCCCGAGCACGTGGAGTCCCCGGTCACACCCGAGCCTGCCGCTGCCGCGGGCGACGTCGGCCGCGCGCTGATGGACGTCTTCGGCTCGGACGTCGTGCAGCACACGATCGTTTCCAGCGACGGCTCCGCCGACGCCGGCACTCATCCCGACGCACCGTTCGTGCCCGAGCAGACCGGCCTGCTCGACGACGATCTCGACTGACCGAAAGGACCCACCATGGCTCCCAACCCCCAGCAGATGATGAAGCAGGTCCAGAAGATGCAGGCCGACATGGCCCGCGCCACTGAGGAGCTCGCCGGCGAGTTCGTCGAGGCTTCGGCCGGCGGCGGCGCCGTCAAGGTGACCATGAGCGGCGCGCTCCAGGTGCAGCAGGTCGTCATCGACCCCAACGCCGTCGATCCGGACGACCTGGAGATGCTCCAGGATATGGTCGAGGCAGCCGTCAACGAGGCCCTTCGCATGGCGCAGGAGCTCGCGGCGGGCAAGATGGCGCGCATCACCGGCGGCATGAACATCCCCGGCCTGTTCTAGGCGAAGGCGGAGCAAGTGACCTTCTACGCAGAACCCATCGCCCGTCTGCTCGAGGAACTTGAGCGGCTGCCCGGCGTCGGCCCCAAGTCTGCGCAGCGTATCGCCTTCCACATCCTGAAGGGGACGGACGAGACCGCGCACCATCTGGCGGACGCCATCACGGAGGTCAAGCGCACCATCCACTTCTGTTCGCGCTGTTTCAACTTCGCGTCCGAGGACCTGTGCGAGTACTGCGCGGACTCCAGGCGGGACGCCACGATCATCTGCGTGGTGGAGGAGCCGCGTGACGTGGTGGCCATCGAGCGCACCGGCGAGTTCCGCGGTGTATACCACGTGCTCCAAGGCGCCATCTCGCCCATCGACGGCATCGGACCGGAGCAGCTGCGGGTCCGCGAGCTGATCCTGCGGCTCGAGGACGACACCGTCAAAGAGGTGGTCGTCGCGACGAACCCGAACGTGGAGGGCGAGACGACGGCGGTCTACCTCGCCAGACTCATCAAGCCGCTCGGTGTGAAGGTCACGCGCATCGCGTCGGGCCTGCCGGTAGGCGGGGACCTGGAATATGCCGACGAGGTCACGCTCGGGCGTGCGCTGGAGGCTCGCCGGGAGATGTAGTGCGCGGGCGAATGTCCGCTCGACCTGCTGGTTTCCAGTATTTGTTCACCGTTCACCGACGATTCGCTCACGCTCGCGGCCACCCGTACTCCGCATGCCGGATGGGCGAGGGGTAGACTAGCGGGACTGTCCGCACTCGCCGATCCTCAGGCGATCGCGCGTCTCCCGACAACAGCGGGCGTTGGGACGCGAGAAGCGACGAAGGGGGCCGATAGCATGCAGCAGCTGACGGAGATCCGTTGGCATGCGCGCGCGGGCCAGGGAGCGGTCACGGCCGCCAAGCTGGTCGCGGAGACGGCGCTCGAACTCGACCAGTACATACAGGCGATGCCTGAGTACGGTCCCGAGCGCATGGGGGCGCCGATCCAGGCGTTCACGCGTCTGAGCGAAGATCCGATCGAGATCCACTGCAACATCGAGGATCCGAACGTCGTGGTCATCCTGGACGAGACGCTCATCGCCATCGTGGATGTGACACGCGGTCTGGTCGACGGCGGCGCGATCATCGTCAACACCTGCAGCCCGCCCGCCGTGGTGCGTCGCGCGCTGGGCCTCGGCGAGGGCGTGCGCGTCGCGTGCGTCGACGCGTCCGGCATCGCGAACGAAGCACTCAAGCGCGACATGCCCAACACGCCGATGATCGGCGCGCTCGTGAAGGTGACGGGCGTGTTCGAGCTCGAAGCCGTCATCGCTCACCTGACCAAGACCTTCGGCAAGAAGTTCAGCCAAGAGGTCGTCGATGCGAACATCGCCGCCGTGACGAGGGCGTACGAGGAGGTGCAGGTGGCGTGAGCTGGGACATCTCAAAGATCGACCAGTGGAAGGCCGAGGACTTCCCGCGCGGAGCCGCCATCCCCGATGCGGGCAACTCCCGCGACTACGTGACCGGCGGGTGGCGCAGCGAGCGGCCCGAGCGTGACGACGACAAGTGCACGCAGTGCCTGCTGTGCTGGATCTTCTGTCCCGACTCGGCCATCAACGTGGCCGACGAGAAGGTCACGACCTTCAACTACGACCACTGCAAGGGCTGCGGCGTGTGCGCCACCGAGTGCCCCTTCGACGCCATCACCATGGTGCCCGAAGGCTGCGAACTGAAGGGGGAGAAGTAGATGGCGACCCAGAAGACCCTCGCGGCCACCGGCAACGTGCTCGTCGCCGAGGCGATGCGCCAGTGCGCACCCGACGTCATGGCCGCCTACCCGATCACCCCGCAGACGACCATCGTCGAGGAGTTCGCGAAGTTCGTCGCGCAGGGACGGGTGCACACGGAGTACGTGACCGTGGAGTCAGAGCACTCCGCGATGTCGGCGTGCGTCGGCGCCTCCGCAGCCGGTGCACGCGTGATGACCGCGACCTCGTCCCAGGGCCTCGCGCTGATGTGGGAGGAGTTGCACATCGCATCCGGTATGCGCCTGCCCATCGTCATGGCCAATGCCAACCGTGCGCTGTCCGCTCCGATCAACATCCACTGCGACCACAGCGACGTGATGGGTGCGCGCGACACCGGCTGGATCATCCTGTTCGCCGAGACGGCGCAGGAAGCGTACGACAACACCATCATGTCGGTCCGCATCGCGGAGCACCCCGACGTTCTGCTGCCCGTGATGACCACGCTCGACGGCTTCATCACCACCCACTCCATCGACCGCGCGCAGGTGATGGACGACGAGACGGTCGCGGCGTTCGTGGGGGACTACCACCCGGACCTGGCGCTGCTCGACGACACCAAACCCCCGGTATCGCACGGCAACTTCGCCGGACTTGGCGGACCCTACTTCGAGTTCAAGAAGGCGCAGCGCAACGCCATCGACCGCTCCGCCGCCGTGATCAAGTCGGTCGGCGAGGAGTGGTCCGCGATCTGCGAGCGCCCCTTCGGCGTCATCGAGGGCTGGGGCATGGAGGACGCCGAGCTCGCCATCGTGGCCATCGGTTCCACGGCCGGCAACGCGCGCCACGTGGCGCGCGAGCTTCGCGCGCAGGGCGTGCGGGTGGGCGTGCTCAAGGTCCGCGTCTTTCGGCCGTTCCCGTTCGCGGAGATCGCCGATGCGCTGGGCGGCTGCAAGGCCGTGGCCGTGCTCGACCGCTCTGAGAGCTTCGGCGCCGAAGGCGGCCCGCTGTTCCTGGAGGTCCGCTCAGCTTTGTACGACCGCGCCGAGCGGCCCGCGATCGTGGACTACATCTACGGCTTGGGCGGCGCCGACGTGAAGTTGGAGCTCATGCGCCGGGTGTTCTCCGACCTGTCCGACATCGCCGATGGGGCGGAAGTCCCCGGCCGTCTCGTCTACCTCGGCGCGCGGTAGGAAGGGGAAGAAATGGCGAGCATAAAGGAACTCTCCCGACGCGAGGATAAGCTGGCAGGCGGCCATCGCCTGTGTGCCGGCTGCGGCGCGTCGATCGCCGTGCGTCAGGTGCTTCTCGGAGCTGGCGACGACTACCAGATCGTCGCGGGCTGCGCGACGGGCTGCCTCGAGGTGTCGACGACGATCTACCCGTACTCTTCATGGAAAGTCCCGTTCATCCACAACGCCTTCGAGAACTCGGCGGCCACCATCTCCGGCGTCGAGGCCGCGTTCAAGGGACTGAAGGCCGCGGGCAAGATCCCAGGCGACAAGAAGATGAAGTTCGTCGCGTTCGGCGGCGACGGCGGCACGTACGACATCGGCCTGCAGTCGCTGTCCGGCGCCATGGAACGCGGCCATGACATGGTCTACGTGTGCTACGACAACGGCGCGTACATGAATACCGGCATCCAGCGTTCCTCGGCCACGCCGAAGGGCGCATGGGCCACCACCGCCGAGGTGGGCAAGGCGCAGCAGGGGAAGACCCAGAAGCGCAAGGACCTCACGAGCATCATCGCGGCGCACAACATCCCGTACGTGGCGCAGGGTTCCATCAGCGAGTGGAAGGACCTGGCCGCGAAGGCCGAGAAGGCGTTCGCGGTCGACGGCCCGGCGTTCCTCAACGTGTTCGCCCCGTGCCCGCGCGGCTGGCGGATCCCGTACAACCAGTCCGTGTCGATCGCCTCGCTGGCGGTCAAGACCGGCTACTGGCCGCTATTCGAGGTCGTCGACGGCGAGTGGGCGATGACCACCAAGCGGGTGACCCGCGAGAACCGCCTCCCGATCGAGGATTTCCTCAAGCCGCAGGGCCGGTTCAAGCACCTGTTCCGCCCCGGGAACGAGGCGCTGCTGGTAGAGATCCAGGCCGATGTGGACCGCAATCTCGACTACGTGATGAAGCGAGCGGGCCTGTAGGTCGATCGCGCTGCCATCCGAGCGAATGAAAGAGGCCCCGGGGCGCATGGCGACCGGGGCCTCTCCCATGCATTCGCGGATGCTAAGATGCTTCACGAGGCCGCGCCCCTGCCACCACGAACGGACGACGATGGGCTTCAGGCTCTTCGGACGACACCTCCACAACCAGATCGTCATCCCGCTGCTCGCGGCGTCGGTGACGGTCGCACTCATCGCCACCTTCGTGGGCGTCTATCGGCTCTCCGCCATCATCGACGGGTGGATCGGCGGCCAGACGAACCAGGCTGCCCTCGTCGCGACATCGCAGCTCGATCGTGTGCGCGAGCAGCTGGACGGCAGTGCTCGCGTGGTCGCCCAGGATCCGGTACTCACCGCGGCGCTGACGGCTGGTGAGACCACCACGGCCTACCCGCTGCTCGCGCAGTTGAGCGCGCGTGTCGGTGCCGACGATGTCATAGTCGCGGATCAGCGGGGCGATTCCGTCGTGGCCGTCACGTCCGCGTCCGGCCGCGTCAACGACGGCGAGCGTGTCCTGTCTCCGAAGCACGTCACGTACGCCGGTCGTGGAGTGGACTTCACGTCGTTCATGTCTGTGCACGGGCGACAGGTCATCGCTTCGATGGTCACGCGCGACTACGGGAGCCACCGCTACTCGATAGTCGTCGCCCGGGAGCTCGACGCGACGTTCCTTCGGCAGAACTTCAAGGGGTTGGCGGCGGGGACGGCCCTGTACACCGGCCAGAAGCGGCCACAGGCGGCCTTCGTGGACTTCTCGCTCGTCGAGCAGGCTGAGCCCGCGAACGCGAACACGGCGTACGGGTCGCTTCGCGACTCGCTCTCCGGCGGGTCTCCCGAGGTCGCAGCCGCACTCGCCACTCCCGGCACCACACTTCGTTCGCAGCTGTTCGCGAGCAGCCCCTACACGATCCGTGCCGAGCGTGTCAGCTTCGGAGACGGGCCGGACGCTCTCTCGCCCGGTTCCGGGCACCTCGACCCGACGGGCTCGAGCGCGTTCCTCGTCCTGGTGGTATCGAGCGCCGTGGCCTCGCAGGCAGGGCAGACGACCGTGGGCCTCATCGCGTTCTGGTCGGTGCTCGCGGTCATCGTGCTCACCGGACTGGGCACCATCATCGCGCGGACGGTCTCCACGCCTCTCAACGCGCTCTCGGCGTCCGCCCACAAGGTCGCTGAGGGCGACTTCTCCGTCCGCGTCGACATCCAGGGAACCAACGAGGTCGCGGAGCTGGCGGAGACGTTCAACGCCATGACCGAATCGCTGCGCGAGCGCACCGAGACGCTGACGAAGAAGGTCTTGGAGCTGGCCACCCTCTACGAGATGAGCCGCGCGCTGGGCTCGACGCTGGACTTGGACGTGCTGCTCGACTCTGTGCTCGACTCCGCCATGCGCATCTTCAACGTGGACTCGGGCTACGTGATGCTTCGCGACAAGACCTCGGGCCGGCTCGACCTGCGCGCCTGGCGCGGCATGGCCGGTGCGCTGCCCGACGAGGGCGCCATCCGCAGCTCCATGTCGGACTGGGTCGTGCGCCAGGGACGGCCGCTCATCTTCAACCCGCCTGCCGAGGCCGGCGGCGAGCAGCACGTCGACTCCGTGACGGGCGCACTCGCCGCTCTGTGCGTGCCGCTGGTGTCCTCAGAGGGCGTGATCGGCGCCATCGCGGTCGGCAGCCGCGACCGTTCCTTCCGCTTCTCCAGCGACGACGTGCGCCTGCTGTCCACCATCGCGAACCACGTGACCATCGCCATCGGCAACATCGAGCTGTTCTCGTCGCTACAGGAAGCGTACCTGGCCACGGTGCGTTCCCTCGCCGCGGCGGTCGATGCCAAGGACCCGTACACGCACGGCCACTCCGACCGCGTGGCCGACTACGCGTCCGCCATCGCCGCCAAGCTCGACCTGTCGGGCGAGCAGCGCATCGCGCTGGAGATGGCCGCGTACCTGCACGACATCGGCAAGATAGGCATCCGTGAGTCGATCCTGCTCAAGCCGGGCAAGCTCACAGACGACGAGATGGGCCAGATGCGCCACCATCCCCTCATCGGCGCCAACATCCTCAAGCCCGTGGCGTTCCCGTGGCCGATCGCTCCTGTAGTCCGACACCACCACGAGCGCTTCGACGGCGACGGCTACCCCGCCGGACTCAAGGGCGAGGAGATACCGTTGCTCGCGCGCATCCTCACGGTCGCGGACGCCTTCGAGGCCATGACCTCCGATCGCCCCTACCGACCAGGACGCACCGAGGAAGAGGCGATCGAGGAGCTGCACGCATGCGAAGGCGCGCACTTCGACCCACGCATCGTCGCGGCATTCGTCGAGGTTCTCCCCGAGATCGATGCCGGGGTCGCCGCTCAGAGCCAACGCGCCCTCGACGACGTGCAACCGGAGGAGGCGCGCGCCATCTTCGTCGCGATCGCCGACGGCATGTCCGCGTCGTTCCGCAGGCTCGGCGGGCCGCGGCTCGCGTCGAACCTCGAGACCGCCATGAACGACTACTTCCACAGCATGGCGATGGAGTTCCGGTTCGACGGCGGCCACCTGACGGCCACGTGGGAGGCCGACTCGATGGACGACGAGGTCGAGCAGATGCGGGCCGTCATCGCGCGGATGTCGTCGGCGATGGAGGTCACGTCCGGCCGCAGCCTCGTCGACCACTTCTACGACGAGGCGGTCTCGGACATGTCCGAGCGCATGCGTCGGCTGGCCGTGCTGCTGGACCTCTACTCGCGGGGGTAGCGCGACCCGTCGCGGCCCGCGTGTCGTCCCCGTCCCCGCGACCGCCCCTCCTGCTAGACTACGACCCACCCGAGGCGCGCTTGCGCTTGGCGTCGCATACCCCGGGGTCGGGTACGCTCCTTGTCGGAGGTGCGCATGGCGGTGGTCGTTCAGAAGTTCGGCGGGAGCTCGGTCGCGACGACCGAGCGCATCCTCGCGGTCGCGCGCCGGATCATCGCCACCAAGGAGGCCGGCAACTCGGTCGTGGCCGTGGTCTCCGCTATGGGCGACGTCACCGACGACCTGCT
>JANYJF010000051.1 GCA_025361885.1 Coriobacteriia bacterium | reverse complement strand
TCCGCGTCAGCGAACGCGCCCGGGAACGCGCGCTCGACTGTGGAGTCGGCGCGTGCGGAGACCGGCAGCGTGGACGGGGCAGAGCCGCCACGGCTCGCGCTGGCCGCGGGTGCGATGCGCACCGCGCAGTCGCTCGCCTCGACCGAGACGCCGGAGGAATCGAGCAGCGTCGGGATCTCGACGCGCACCGAGTTCGCACGGCTCACCGAGATCTGGCGGGTGCCCTCGGCCGAGTCGGCCAGTGCCGGGTCGATCGGCTCGAAGCGGCCGGTGCGCCTGTCGAGGTAGTTGACGGGCTCGCCGTAGTAGACGGCACGGACGTTGCCATCGTCGAGCAGGAACTCACGGCTGGAGGCGGTGCGGCTCTCCGGGATCTCACGCACGACCGACGGTCCGGGAGATGCAGCCTGAACGGCCGCCTCCGGAGATGAAACGGCCCCCACGGCGAATGCCGCGGAGGCCGATGAGAGCACCGTGGTGGAGGCGAAGACGACAGCGACCACCCCCGAGATGATGCGCGTGACCGAATGACGACGCCAAGCGCCGAGCGCGGAGTGAGGCACCCTTGTTCCCCCTGCCTTTGCGAGTCCGCCACCCCCGGCGGGTCGTCTTCGAGTCTGTTCCCAGTGCGTGCGTGCGTGTCAAGATAAATTAATGGGGCGAGCACATCTCGACCTCCCATCCGCGCGCTGCCTCCCACACGCACGAAGGCCCGGCGCGTCTTTCGCGCCGGGCCTCCCGGAGTTCACATGGGGTGGGTAACGGGGCTCGAACCCGCGACCTTCGGAGCCACAGTCCGACGCTCTAACCAACTGAGCTACACCCACCATGTGGATATGTCTGGCACGCCCGGAGGGATTCGAACCCCCGACCTAGAGATTAGAAGTCTCCCGCTCTATCCAGCTGAGCTACGGGCGCATGATCGCGACCGACTTCGGGTCCTGTGCCGAGCAGACACGGTACCCGCGTGGTCGTGAGATTGTCAATGGAGCGGGCGACGGGTCTCGAACCCGCAACATTCAGCTTGGAAGGCTGACACTCTACCAATTGAGTTACGCCCGCAACTAATGGTCGGGCCGGCCGGATTCGAACCGGCGGCCCCCTGCTCCCAAAGCAGGTGCGCTACCAAGCTGCGCTACGGCCCGACGCCGGACATACGACCCGATGGGCCCGAGAACGGCATCGCCCAGTATAGGGTCGGCGACTGGGCGCGGCAAACATGGATCCCGGGTGCCTGCGACCGGCTCAGTCTCTGACGGTCAGCTTGTCACGCAACGAGCGCAGAGCCGCGCCCCGGTGGCTGATCTCGTTCTTATCGGAAAGGGTGAGCTCGGCCATCGTGCGACCCGGCGTGACCTGTGGGAGGAACAACGGGTCGTAGCCGAAGCCGCCACTGCCGCGAGGCTCTGTGCCCATCCTGCCTTCGCACGTGCCGCACGCCGCGATCGCGTGTCCGCTGTCGTCCACGAAGACGATCGTGGACTGGAAGCGCGCGGACCGGAACTCCGGTGCCAGCCCGTCGAGCGCGGCAAGCAGCTTCGCGTTGTTCCGGGCGTCGGTCGCCTTCGCACCCGCGTACCGCGCCGAGTGCACGCCGGGCTCGCCCCCGAGAGCGTCCACGACCAAGCCGCTGTCGTCGGCGATGGCCGGCATCCCGAACAGCTCGTGATAGGCGAAGGCCTTGAGAAGCGCATTCTCGGTGAAGCTGTCGCCGGTCTCCTCCACCTCGGGGGCTTCGAGGCCCAGGTCCTCGGCGGTCACGAACTCCCAACCCTCGAACGCGAGGGATGAGCGGATCTCATCGAGCTTTCCGCGGTTGCGCGTCGCGACGATGACGCGGATGGGGGCGTTCTCAGGACCCATATGCGTCCAGTCCACCTTCGACGACCTCGCGCTGGATGGCGACCAGGCGTGCGCAGCCGGCGAGCGACAGGTCGAGCAGGGTGTCGAGGCGCGTGCGATCGAAGGGCGTGCGCTCCCCGGTGCCCTGCACTTCGATGATGCGGCCGCGCCCGTCGGCGACGACGTTCATGTCCACCTCGGCGCGGCTGTCCTCGCGATAGTCCAGATCGAGCAGGATGTCGCCTTCGACCATCCCGCACGACGTGGCAGCCACGTGCTCGAGCAGCGGCGAGACTGCGATCTTTCCGGCCTCGCGCCATGTCTCGAGCGCGTCGTGTAGGGCGATCCATGCGCCGGTGATCGCCGCGGTACGCGTCCCGCCGTCGGCCTGCAGAACGTCGCAGTCCAAGTTGACGGTCACCTCCCCGCCCAGCCCACCCATATCCACGACGCTTCTGAGCGACCGGCCGATGAGCCGCTGGATCTCGTGGGTGCGCCCGCCGGGGCCTCCCGCGCCCACCTCGCGACGCGAGCGGGTGTGTGTCGAGGCCGGCAGCATCGAGTACTCGGCGGTGACCCAGCCCAGGCCGGAGCCGCGCCTCCACCCGGCGACGTTCTCGGAAACGGTGGCGGCGCACAGCACGACCGTGTCGCCGAGCTCGATGAGGCACGACCCATATGCGTGCTTGAGATAGCGCCGTGTCAGGCGGACGGGACGGAGGGAATCACTCGGGCGGTCAGCATAGCGCTGCATGGTCTTGCCTTTCGGTAGGCTCGGTCCCGATGTCGGGCGCCCGCGGGCGCGTGTGCCCGCGGGCCGGGGATCAGACTTCGATCGAGAGAAGCTCCTCGGCGAGGAACACGTCGCTGTCGAACGCCGCGCGCGCAGCCGACAGGATAGCTTCGCGCGGCGTGGTGGGCCACAGATGGGTGAGCATGAGCGACTGCGCCCCCGCGGACCGGGCGATCGAGCCTGCCTGGGACGCTGTCATGTGCGGCGCCTGCCCGGCGAACTGCTCGGGCAGTGTCGCCTCCGCGAGGACGAGGTGGGAACCGGTGGCCGCGGCGAGCACCTGCGCGTCGGGGCGCGCGTCTCCCGTGTAGCACAGCCGCCGCCCCTCAGCCTCCACCACGAATGCGAACGCGGCACCTTCGTGGTTCACCGACTGCGGCGTCACATGCAGCTCGCCGATGCTCACCGTCTCGCCGTCAAGCAGTTCGCTCGCCTTGAATGCCTCGAAGAACTGCTCGCGACCGTGCCCGGACAGGACGCACACCATGCGGTCGAGCAACCCTCCGGGTGCGTGGACGTCGAGCGGGAGCAGGGGACCGGACGGCGCGAAGCGCAGGAATGCCTGAAGCGCGTAGAGGTCCGCGAAGTGGTCTGGATGGCCGTGCGTCAGGAACACCGCGTCGAGCGACGCCGGATCGATGACGCGGCCAAGGTTGGCGAGCGAGCCGTGCCCACAGTCGAGCAACACCCTGCGATCCGCGGCCTCGATCAGGTAGCTGGAGCACGCCTGGCCGGGGCCGGCGTAACTGGCGGACGAGCCCAGCACGGTCAGCCGCATGCCACATCCTCCTCGTCGGCGGTGCTTCGATCCGGGACCTCGAGCGCCTCGAGCTCCGCGATGCTCACGTGGGTCGCGCTCACGATAGGCCGCCGCAGCACGCGCGAGCCGAATCGCGCGAACTCGTCCGGGTCGCCCGTGGTGGCGAAGACGTGAGCGGGCCGGACGCCTTCGTCCGAGAGCTGGCCCCTCGCCCGCAGCGATCCCGCGACCTGCCGCGCCGTCTCCTCGGCCGAGGAGATAAGATGGACGTCGGAGCCCATGACCTGCCCGATGGCCGTCGACAACAAAGGAAAATGCGTGCAGCCCAAGACGAGGGTATCGACGCCATTACGCTTGAGCGGGTCGAGGTAGTCACGCGCCATCTCGTAGAACGCCGGCCGGATGAACACGTCGGAGGCGTCCGCGAACCAGTCCTCGAGAGCGCCCGAGTCCATGTGCAGTCCCGCTTCCACCAGGTCCACGAACCGCGGGGTCGCGATCGAGTAGACGGTCACACCCGCGTCGATCGCGCGGACGGCGGTGCTGTACGCGCCCGACTCGATGGTGCCGACGGTCCCGATGACACCGACCCTGCGGTTGCGGGTCGCCGTCACAGCCGCGCGCGCGCCGGGCTCGATGACGCCGATGACAGGGATGGTGAACGTCCTGCGCGCGGCCTTCAGACCCGCGGCAGTGCCCGTGTTGCAGGCCACGACGATCATCTTCACGTCGTGACGCGACAGCCATTCACCGATCTGCAGCACGAAGCCACGCACGTCGTCGCGAGGTCGGGGTCCGTAGGGACAGCGCGCGGTGTCACCGAAGTAGACGACCGACTCGCCGGGCAGTGCCGCCATGACGGCGTCCGCGACGGTCAGCCCGCCGAGTCCGGAGTCGAATATGCCTATCGGGCGCTTGTCCATGCGGACAAGTATAGCCGTCCCGGTCGGGCCGGGGACCCGCCACCGCGGCTCGCGGAGGTCGTGCCTAGGCGCCTGCGACGTAGGCGATGACGGCACCGGCGATCTTGTCGATCGGCAGTGCCTGGTCCACTGCGCCCAACTCGGCGGCCGCACGGGGCATGCCGTAGACCGTGGAGGTCGCCTCGTCCTGCCCGACGGTCCGGGCTCCCGCATCGTGCATGGCCTTGAGCCCGCGGGCGCCGTCGTTGCCCATGCCCGTCAGGATCACCCCGACGGCCTGACCGCGGATGGACTTGGCGACGGAGTCGAACAGTGTGTCGGCGGACGGGATGTAGAGCTGTCCCGGCTTCGGTGCTGTGAAGTGGGTCCTGTGACCGTCGAATTCCAGGTTCCGCCCGGTCGGTGCGAAGTAGGCGACGCCGGCCTCCACGCCCTGACCGTCGCCAGCCTCACGCACGCTGATCGCACAGCCGCCGTTCAGCCATTCGACGAGGCCCGGGATGAACCCGTCGGCGATATGCTGGGCGATGAGCACCGGCACCGGGAAGTCCTTCGGCAGGCCGGAGAGCAGGAGCATGAGAGCGGACGGTCCGCCGGTCGACGAACCCACCGCCACGAGCGAGACCGCGGCTTTCGAAGCCGGCGCGCAGGCAAAGCCGGCTGACGGAAGCCGCATCGACCCCACCCTCTTGCGGCCGCGGATGTGCGTGATCACCCGGACACGCGCGAGGATCTTGACCTTCCGGATGATCTCGCGACCGATCCGCTCGAGGTCCTCCCAGTCCCTGGGCTCCGGCTTCTTCATGACTTCCAGCGCGCCGGCGGCCAGAGCCTCGAACGCGACCCCGAGCCCCTCGCCGTGCACGGAGGACGAGACCACGAGGATGGGCGTCGGTGTGTACGCCATGATGTTCTCCACGGCGTCCAGCCCGTTCATCCTCGGCATATGGATGTCCATGGTGACGAGGTCCGGCTTGAGCCCGGCGACCATCTCGACGCCCGCCTGACCATCGGCCGCGCAGCCGACGACCTCGATATCCGGGTCGGACGACAGTATCTGGGAGAGCATCTCCCTGGCCACGAGCGAATCGTCGACGATGATGACGCGTATGCGATCGGACGTCACGTGCTATCCCCCTGGATGCGTTGAGCTAGCGGATCAGGCGCTCGACGGTCTCGAGCAGCGTGTCTTGGTTGAAGACGGACTTCGTGATGTAGGCGTCGGCCCCTGCCCGGATGCCTTCGGCCTTCTCCTCGTCGCGCTCGAGAGACGTGACGATGATGACCGGGATGCCTCGGAGGGCCGGATCGGCCTTGATGGCCCTCGTGAGCTCGAAGCCGGTCATGTTGGGCATCTGGACGTCGGTAACGACCGCCTCCACATCCAGGCCGCCCCGCAGCTTGCCGAGCCCTTGCGCTCCGTCCATCGCCACCTCGACCTCGTAGCCCGCTGCCTCGAATATCGAGCGTTCCAGCTCCCGCGTGGTGAACGAGTCTTCGCAGATCAGTATCCGCTTCGGGCCCTTGCGCTCCTCGACCTTGCCTGCCCCGGCTCGCGCGCCGGAACGCGTGCGAGCGCGGTCCATCAGGTCCGGCACATTGATGATGACGACGACCTCTCCGGCGCCGAGGACCGTGACGCCGGCGACATTGTCTATCCGCTTGAGGTGACTGCCCAGCGTCTTGATGACGATCTGCTGTTCGCCCACGAACGCGTCGATGATGAAGCCCACACGATGCCCGGAGAACCCGATCACCGCGATGGGGATCTTGCCCTCCCCCAACGCGTGCGGGACTCCGAGGATCTCGCCGAGGCGAACAAGTGGGATCGTGCGCCTCTGACGCCGGATGACCTCCCGACCCTCGACCTTGAGCACATCTTCGGGCGAGACGCGGAGCGTCTCCTCCACGTTGGCAGTCGGGATCGCGAACATGCGGTCGCCGACGCGCAGCAGCAGGGCCCGGATGATCGCGAGGGTGAGCGGGATCGTGACGCGGAACTTGGTGCCTGCGCCCAGTTCTGACTCCACGTCCAGGGAGCCCTTGAGCTTCTCGACGACGTACTGGCGCACCACGTCCATGCCGACTCCACGGCCTGAGATCTCGGTGATTATCGCGGCGGTGGAGAAGCCGGACTCGAAGATGAGGTAGCGGGCCTCTCGCGCGGACATCGTCGCGGCCTCGGCCTCGGTGAGGTAGCCCTTGCGGACCGCGGCGGCCTTGATCTTGGCGGGATCGATGCCGGCGCCGTCGTCCGAGACCTCGATGACGATGCGGTCGCCCTCCTGGCGGGCCACCATGCGCACGGTGCCCTTCGCGGGCTTTCCAGCCGCGATCCGATCCTCTGGCGTCTCGATCCCGTGATCGACAGCGTTGCGGATGATGTGGATGAGCGGGTCGTTGATCTCCTCGAGGACCTTCTTGTCCAGCTCCGTGTCCAACCCCTCGAGCACCAGGTCGATGTCCTTGTGCGCGGCGTGGGCCAGGTCACGCACCGCGCGGGGGAAGGTGTTGAAGATGGTCGAGACAGGGAGCATGCGCAACTGCATGCCCTGCTCCTGCAGGTCGCGGACGACCGTCGAGGAGCGCGACGCGTCCTCGGCGTACTCCTTGACGAGCAAGGTAAGATCCCGGCGATGGTCGGAGAGCAAGGTGTCCATCGTCGCAACGTCGTCCTCGAGCGAGCCCGAGACCGCGCCGGCCATCGCGGCCTCGGCGCTCGCGGACTTGACCCGCGTCCACACCTGCCACATATCCGCGACTCCCGCTTGGAGCGCGCGCAGCTCGATCCCACTCTGATCCGCCTTGATCTGGGCGATGACGACCTCGCTGATGAGGTTGAGCAACGAGTCGAGCTGGGTGGCACGCACCCTGATCGTCGTCTGTTCGCGGATCTTGAGCGAGTCGTCGCGCTTCGCCTTCTGGGGACCGGCGGTCGAACTACGCTGAGCCTCCACGGCACGATCCACGGCCTCTTGGGCGACTCGTCGCACCGCGTCCGCGCTGTCCTCCTCGACGAACTCCTCCGCATCCGAGGAGGCCCCCGCCAGCGCAGCGGCCGACGCGGCGGCGGAAGTCGCGGCGGCTGCCAGTACGCCGGCCTGGGTAGCGGCCTTCGCGTCGCCCGCTTCCGCGAGTTTCCCGAGCCTCAGGCACAGCCCGTCGATGTCCACGTCCCCGGGGACCGGCTTGCCCGCGTTCTCCGACAGGAACACGATCATGTCCAGAGCCTCGAAGAAGAAGTCCGACATGTCGGCGGAGTAGACGAGTTCCTTGTCACGCACCTTGACCATGATGTCCTCGAGCCGGTGCGCCACGTCCGATATCTCGATCAAGCCGACCATGCGCGCGCTGCCCTTGAGCGTGTGGGCGTCGCGAAGCATCTGGTCGATGAGCCCCCGGTTGTCGGGGTCGGCCTCCAGAAGGATGACGCCCTCGTTCAGGCGCTGGAGATACTCTCCCGCCTCTTCCTGGAACTTGCCGATGAATGCGCTGCGGTCGAACTCGACCATCGAGGTCCCAATCTTCCTGCTCGTGTGCGGGTCCGGGCTCTTGAGGGTGCTACTCGACGAGCTTGAAGGCCGCGCCGACCTGGGCCGAGTCACGCGCGATGCCGGCCAGCATCTCGGCGGAGCCGGCCACCTGCTTGCTGCCGGCGGCCGTCTGCTGCGCCACGGACGCGACCTCCTTCATCGCGCGGACGACTTGGTCGGTCGCGCTCTTCTGCTGCTGCGTAGCCACAGATATCTCCTTGGCCGCGACGGTCGTCTGCTCGATCATGTCGAGGATCTGCTCGAGCGAGTCGCCGGTCACGTGCGCGAGTTCCACGCCCTCGCCGACCTGCTTGAGCTCCTGCTCAGTCGAGATGACGAGGTCGTTGGCCGCGGCTTGGATCTCGGTCATGATCGTCGAGATCTCGCCGGTGGAGTCGACGACCGACTCCGCGAGCTTGCGGATCTCGACGGCCACCACGGAGAAGCCCTTGCCCGCCTCGCCCGCGCGCGCCGCCTCGATGGCCGCGTTGAGCGCGAGGATCTTCGTCTGGTCGGCGATGTTGTTGATCATGGAGAGGACCTGGCCGATCTGCTGGCTGCGCTCGCCCAGCGCCAGGATCTTGTTCGCCGAAGACTGGGTCCTCGCCTTGATCTGCTCCATCGACCCGAGCGTGTTCGCCACGGCCTGCTGGCCTGACTCCGCGTTGCCCATCGTCGCTTCGGCCATGCGCACGACGTGGTCGGCATTGTCGGCGATCTGGCGGTATGTCGCGGCCAGTTCCTCCATCGTGGCGGTGGTCTGGCTGATCGACGCGGCCTGCTCGGCGGCGCCCGATGCCTGCTGCTCCGTCGCGGACAGGATCTCCGAAGACGACTGCGAGAGCCGCTTCGAGGACTCCTGCGTCTGCTTGATGAGATAGACGATCAGGTCGAGCATCTGGTTATACGAACGCGCGAGCACACCGAGCTCATCATCGGTGTGGACCTCCACCTTGTGGCCGATCTCGCCCTGGCACGCCTGCTTCACGCTCTCCACGACGCGCTGCAGCGGCTTGAGCAGCGTGTTGCCGATCTGCGTGACCACGTAGACCATCACAACACCCAAGGCCAACAGCACCCCGCACAGGATGGCGATGCTCTGGACGAGTGTCTGCGAGCCCAGCAACTGGTCCTTGAAGATGAGCCAGGCGGTGATCCACTGCACAATATTGATCAGGAACGCCACCCCAAGGATTGCGATGGAGTACTTCCAGATCAGCTTTGTGCGGAGCTTGTCGACGATCGGAATGCTCATTCAGATGCCTCCATGAACGATGCTGCTCACTCGGATGCGCCGACAGGCGCGAGGACCTTGCCCAGGTTGACGAGGGCGACAAGAACGCCGCCCACGTACAACTGGCCGGACACGAACTCAGCTTGCGCCTTGTCGGACAGCGACAGCGGAGGCTCGATCGAATCCGCCGGCACTTCCACGATGTCGCCGATCGAGTCGACCATCAGCGCCGTGCACGTGCGCTCGTCGGCGACCACGATGACGGGGGCCTGCTCTCCCGACTCCGGCCGCACGGTCGGAGGCAATGCGAGCATCACCGCCAGATCGGTCACGGAGACGATCTCGCCGCGGATGTTTATGACGCCCCGGATGAAGTCCGGCACGCACGGGATCTCGGCGACGCGGTATTCGTTATAGATCTCGCGGACGTCCTCGATCCGCACGCAATACCACTCGTCCCCGAGCGAGAACAGCAGCACGGAGATGCGGTCGTCGTGGTCTTCCTGGGCTTCCTCCTGCGCCAGCGAAGCCGCCCGGTCGCGCAGGATATCGAGCTGCGACTCGGTGAGTCCCGAGTCGGCGCGAACGCGCTTCGCGGGGGTCACGGGGCGACGCCTTCCTTCGCGAGCGGAGGGATGACGCGATCGACGTCGAGCACCAGGACCGGCTCGTTGTCCGGCATCGCGACGCCGAGCAGCATGTCGGCGAGCTCGTAGATCCTCGACGGCGGCTGCATCGCGGCCTCCGAGACCTCGAGCACGTCCTCAACCTCGTCGACGATCAACGCAACGACGCCATCGCCCGATTCGCAGAAGATCATCGGCGTCTGCAGACCCCACAGCGCGGCCGGCAGGCCGAGCCTCAGGCGAAGGTCGACCACAGGCACCATCGTGCCCCGGATGTTGGCCATGCCTATCACAGACGAGGAGCGATCCGGGAGGTCCGCCAGTGCCACGATCTGCTGGATCTCCCGGACCCGTGAGAGCGGCAGGCCGTAGCGCTGGCCGTCGAGACGGAACACCACGAGCAGCGCCCGCCCCTCAGGGTCGGCGCCGACGCGCTCCCCCATGGTCCTCGCGTCGCGCATGGGCACCGCGGGCCTCGCGGTCGCCGCAGTGGCTTTGGACTTGGCAGGCGCGGCCGCGGCGGTCGAGCGCGTGCGCTTCTTGGGTGCGGCGTCCGGTTTGGGCGAGGTGGGCATGTTGTGTGTCCTCTTTGCGGATCTACTCGGCGAACCGCAGCACGCGGTCCAGTTCCTCGGCGCTCACGATCCCGGCGGCCACCTTGGCCAGACCGGATGCGAGCAGCGGACGCATGCCCGCGGCCCTGGCGGCACCGGCGATCGCTTCGGCCGAGCCGGAGCGGGCCACCATCGACCGAACGGGCTCGGTGAACGGCAGGACCTCGAACATGCCGGTCACGCCACGGTAACCGGTCTTCCCGCAGTTCGGACAGCCACTCCCCGACCTGTTGATGAGGTCCTTCGGAGCGCCCGGGATCTTTGCGGCCAATGCCGTCGGCGTCTCCATCGTGCAGTTCGGGCAGTTGAGGCGTACCAAGCGCTGGCCGACGGCGAGGGTGAGCGCTCCCGCGAGACCGTGCGGCTCGGCGCCAAGGTCGAGCATACGCCGGACGGCCGAGGCGATGTCGCCCGCGGAGAAGGTGCAGATGACGAGCCGCCCCGTGCCGGCGGCCTCGACCGCGAGCTGGACGTCTCCGACGGTCTGCAACCCGTCGATCGCGATGATGTCCGTGTCCTGCCGCATGCCCACCGCCAGGTACGCGGACGCGCCCGCGGGCGAACCGGGGCTGACGAGTACCTGCGCCACGGCAGGGATCTCGTACTCGACCGAGCGCTCGACCGAGTACACGGTCTTGCCGACCGAAGCGGCGTGCTCCAGCAGCGAGTAGTACGTCTCCGACCGTCCGCCCGAGACAGGCGCGGCGATGAGCAGGATGCCCCGGCCCCGCTCGACCATGGCGTGCAGCGCGCGCTCCTCGGCCTCGGACATGCCGAGATCGGAGAGCGGACGCGGGTCCGGACGGAACGGCGCGATGGAGATGACGACCCTTTGACCGGAGATGGTCGGGACCACCGATACGGTCAGCACGAGGTCCTTGTCCGCGATGTGCCCACGGACGCGTCCGAGCGCGGGCGAGCCCGCGGGCGTGGTCGATATCTTGGCAAAGCTCTTGAACGCGTCGACCAGCGCGCCCTGCATGGACAGCGGGGCGCTCGCGATCTTCTCCAGGCGCCCGGCGATCCGGTAGACGAGGAAGAAGTCGTCCTTGTACGGCAGAAGATGGATGCGGGTCGCGGCGCGGCTAACCGCATTGGCGAGGATGTCGGCGACCAGCATGGCCACCTTCGTCTTGTCCGCCACCGCCAGAACGTCGAGATCGACGGCGGGTGGCCCCGCCACGGGAGTGCTCGCTGCCATCTCTTCGATCGTGACGGAGGCCGCCGCCTGCACCGGCTGTGCGGGCGCTGGCGCGGCGTCCAGAGGCTCGGGCGTGGCGGGTGCTGCGCCGGTAGGCTCTGCAACGGGGGCGGCCGGGGGAACGTCGAGGACGAAGACGTCGTCCGCAAAGGAGAAGTCAGTGGTGTCAGGTGAGTCCGCGGAGGCGAGCTTGGTATCGGGCAGCGGGGGGGCAAACCCTTCCTCCACGATCGCGGCGCCGATCGCAGCAGCCGGGACGGACTCAGAAACGGTGGGCGGTTCAGGTCCGGGGGCGGACGCAACAGGCTCAGTGTCGGGGTAGTACTGGGCGATCGCGCCGAGGAGGGCCGCCGGGTCGGACAGCACCGGGTCGAGTTCCAGACCCAACTCGGCACCGGCAGCGTCGAGGGACAGGACGTCCATGGGGTCGCCGACCGCGACGGTCAGCGTCTGCTCGATGGCGAAGAGAGGCAGCATGCGTCGCGCCCGAGCGACCTCCGCGGGGACGAGCGCCAGCGCCTCGCCGTCGGGGGCGTAGCTCGACAGGTCCACGCGAGGCACGCCCAGCTCGTCCTCCAGCGCGGTCCCGACATCGGCGCCCGTGACGAGTCCGCGGTCGAGCAGGATCTTGGCGACCGGTGTGCCGTCCGCGGACGCCGCACGCACCGCCGACAATTGGTCGAGGGTCAGCAGCCCCGCCGTGACCAGCGTGTCGAGGACCCGGTCGGTGAGCGTCAGTGACTCACTCATCGGCTGCAGGTCACCCCTGTGCCTTGCCGAGCTCCTCGGCCACCGCGGCCAGCAGCGTCTCGGGCTCGACGGGCTTGGTCAGATACTGGTTCGCCCCGGTGCGGATCCCGGTGGCCATCGCCTGCTCCTCGGTCTTCGCGGTCAGCATGATGATCGGAATGCTCTTGTAGTTCTGGTCGAACTTGAGCAGTCGGCACACCCGATACCCGTCCAGCTTAGGCAGCATCACGTCGAGCAGGATCAGATCGGGCTTCTCGGCGCGGGCGGTCTCGAGGGCCTCGGCGCCGTCAGCAGCGGTGATGACCTCGTAGCCCCCCGCGAGCAGGATCGCCTTGATCATCTCGAGGATGGTGGGGCTGTCGTCGACGGCCAATATGCGTGCGCTCATACCCTGTGCCCTCCGTCGGGAACGCTATGGCTCAGGCGACTCCCATCGCCTTCCGACACTCTATCAGACTGCGCTCGCACGTTCGCAGCAGCACATCCGCTTTCCATCCGCCCAGGAAGTGCACCCACTCGCCCTCCGGGTTGGCGTACAGCGCCCTCAGGGCATTCTCGTATTCGCGGATCGCAGCGTCGAACTTGCCCTGCTGCTTGTAGATGTTGCCGAGGTTGAGGTGTGCCAAGGCGAAGTCCGAATCGATGTAGATCGTCTTCTTGAGCTCTGACACCGCCCGGACGAGGTCGCCTTGCCGCTGGTGGATGACGCCGAGGATGTAGCGGGCGCCCGGCAGCAGCGGGTTGACCGCCAGCGCCCGAGTGCAGGCCGCGAGCGCGGCTTCATAGTCCCCCGAGTCGGCGTGTACGTACGCCGACAGGAGATGCGCGTCGGCATTTCCGCAGTCGGCGATCAGGACCAGCCCGATGAGCCGTTCGACCTCGTCGGGCCTCCCTTCCGCGAAGTGCTGCCTGGCGAGGTGGAGCATCTCCGCGACCGAAGATGCTCCGGCCGCCGCCTCTTCCGCCTCCGCACGGCGGGTCCGTTCACGTTGAGCTATCCGCTCCTGACGGGCGACACGCTGCTCCTCCCGCTCCCCGGGTGTGGGGCCGGCGGACGCCGTGTCGGCGCGCCCCGAACGCACGCCCGCGGACGTCGGCCTGGTCAACGACTGCGGCCCGGATGCCGAGAACCCGTGCCACCGCTTCTCCTGCGGGGACTTGCGGTAAAGGAACACACCGCCGACCTCGACCGGCTCGAACATGTCCGTGATCGAGGTCAGTGTCTCAGAGTGCCCGATGAACAGATATCCGCCGTCGTTGAGGCTGTTGTAGAAGTTGGAGACCACGCGACGGGTGGACTCGAGACGGAAGTAGATGGTCACGTTGCGGCAGAAGATGATGTCCCAGTTGCCCATGAGAGACAGCGGGTACGGCTCCTTGATGAGGTTGTGGTAGCCGAAGTCGACGTGCTTGCGCACATGAGGCGCCACCCGGTATTCGTCGTCCCCCACCTGCACGAAGTGCCGGTTCACGATCTCACCCGACAGGTTGCCCAGGGCGCGCCCCGGGTACGTCCCGGCACGTGCCACCCCGAGCGCTTTGGTCGACACGTCGGTGCCCATGACCTCGTAGCGCCAGTCGAGCGTCTCGATACCCGAGTCGAACAGCGCCATTCCGATGGTGTAGGGCTCCTCGCCCGTGGAGCAACCGGCGGACCACACGCGCACGATCCGGTTGTCGGCGACCTTGTCGCCCATGATCTCGGGGAGAACATGGGCCCGAAGCGCCTCGAACTGCTGGGGGAAGCGGAAGAAACTCGTCTCGTTGATCGTGATGAGGCTCATGAGCTCGCGGAACTCGGCCTCGTCGCGAGACAGGACTTCGAAGTAGTCGTCCCAGGTCACGCGATCGATGCGTGTGGCGCGGGCGTACAGCGAGATGCGAAGCGAGTCCAGTTTCGACTCCTCGAGCCAGATGCCCGAGTGTTGGTGGATGTAGTCGCGGAAGCGTTCGAAGTCCGCGAGCGTCAGATCCTTTGAGAGTCGATCGTCGCCGGGCAAGGCGACTCCTTCGCTGGTCGATCCTTCACGCCGGGTCAGGCATCGTCCTGATCGACTTCGACCTTCTCGATGAGGCCGACCGAGTACATGCCATACAAGATCTTCGCGGTCTCGAAGTCGTTGTAGCCTGTCAGGTCGATGAGATCGCGGACGCTGCGATGCCCGTGCAGGTAGCACAGCAGCATCCATTCCTTGGGCTTGAGATGGATCTCCATCGACTTGTCGCCAGGCGCCGAGGCCATCACGAACACCGTGGACATGCTCGGGATCTTCTCGCGGATCTTGTTCCATATCTCCAGGCGGCGCGATGCCTCCATGATGATGTTCTCGACCGAGACGGACACGCCGATGTCCTCGTCCTCGCACTCTTCGTCGGGCTCGAAGCGAAGCTCGCCGTCGTCCCAGCGGAACAGGTCGAACAGCGTGTCGTTGATCTGGTCCTGGATGAAGTTCTCGAGCACCTTGGAGTCGAGATATCCCTCCTCGACGAGTATCTGGCCGAGGCGCCGTCCTGCCTTCTCCTTCTTCTGGATCTTCTGCAGTCCCAGCGCCTGCCGCAGCTGCTTCTCGGAGATGACGCCGGCTTTGACAAGGCGCCGACCGAGCGACTCGCGGTTCCAGTTCGACGACGCGAAGAAGACGCGCCCCTTCTTGAAGCACACCTTACCTTCGGCGTCCGGGCTGCTGAGGTGAAGGGTGCCGGACTTACGTCCCGAAGCCAGCAAGCGGAACATGTCCGCGATCGAGAAGTCCTTCAGGTTGCCTTCGAGTGCCACGTGCTTCCCTCCATGGGCCATGCGCCAGCCGCGCACGTGTACCGATATTAGCATGGCGGCCAGCGCAGACAAAGCAGGTCCGGCGAGCGAGATTCAGCAATCTACCTGCGATGATGGCCCGCCCCGGCAAGCGGGGGCTATAATGGCGTCGGCCGGTGCGCGGGGGCATCGGCGACTGTTCGTGTGCTCTGCCTGCGGGGGTGAGAAGGCATGGAGCGACCGGGCTGGTGGCCCGATGATCGACCGATGTACGAGGTGGTCTGGTGCACCTCGTGCGAGCGTACGTTCACGCCCGATCAGGCCGACTTGTCCGACGGCGGCCCTCACTGCCCTCACTGCGGTGCCGACCCGATCGCCTGGTGGGACTGGCAGGAGCTGCTGCTCAGCCACCCGCACTACCCGCGCGACCCCGAGATCGGCGGGCTCTACCCCCTCTACTGAGCGTCAGTCTCGCCTCGCGCGGCGACCGTACCCAGTCCGGAGAACGCGGCGGCCGCGCCTCGGTGTCCGTCGAGCGCGGCAGAAACGCCGAACACCCCCGCGACGACGTCGATCGCATGACCGCAGCCCCACGCGGCGGCCGTCAGCCATCCGATGGGGCGGTGGGGACTCTCGAGCCCGAGGTCGAACAGATACTGCCCGACCGTGCGGCCCCACAAGACCACTGCCACCGCTGACGCCGCGGCGCAGAAGACCCCCATGAATGCCATCATCATCGCGATGTGGATCGGCAGGGGTATCCCCAGTGTCAATCGCAACAGGGGGAACGGCCACAGCATCACGCCGCCCAGCAGCCCGACGAGCACGTCGACCGCGGCGGCGTGGCGCACCCGGCCCGCATCGGCTGGTCCGTCCGCGGTCCATGTCCCGAGCCGTGTCGCCATGCTGTCCCTCCGTGTCGTCGGGCCCTCGCGCCGCGCTGCGGCCCGAGGCTGCCAGGTCATCCGCCAAGTCAGCGTCGCGCGGCCTCCAGCGCCGCGACAAGCGCGACGTACTCCTCGTGGGTGCTGATGCCACCATCGTCGGCGACCAGTATGCCACCGCCCGCCGCGAGCGTCGCGGCGAGCGTTCCCGCGGCGACGACCGCGGCGAGGCCGCCGCTCAGTGTCCCTGTCGGTATACCTCCGACCGCGGCGAGACCCGCGGCGCGCGCCGCGGCAGCCAGGGGAGCGAAACCCGATGCTCCCCCGGAGGCGTGGACCGCTTGGAAGCCGGCGCGTGCGGCCGCTGGCACGAACACGCGAGCGTCTCCGTCGGCGTGAAGGATGGCGGGCATGCCGAGTGACGTCGCCTCCTGCGCGATCCGGGCGAGGCGCGGCATCAACGCGTCGTTCGCGTAGTCGGGAGCCACGAGCGGGCCCGTCTCGCCCGCGAGGTCCTCTCCTACGGCCACGGCCACGGCCCCCGCGGCGCGAGCCGCCCACACGCCCTCCAGAGCACGGTCCAAGGCGGCGTCCAGCGGCGACTCGAGCGAGCCGGGGTCGAGCATGGTGGCCCGCAGCCCCTCCTCGAGCCCGACAGCCTCCAGCGCGCTCCACAGCACGCCGTCGATCGCCCATATGGGGGCGATCCCTCGCTCGACGAGGAGGGCTGCGAGCCGCACGGACCCCGCGGCACCGTGACGCACGAACACGAAATCGAGGCCCGCCTCCGCCGCTGCCCGAGCGAGCGGCATGGCGTCTCCGCCCCGCGACTCGTCACCCTCGACGGCCACGACCGAGGGCGGCACGTACGTGAACCCCGCCACCACCGGCTGTGGCGCCTCGCCCCACAGCGCCGACAGGATCCGCTCCCTCGCCTGCTCCACAACCGGCCTCCTAACCGTGGATGACAGCGTATCGCCTCCGCCCGGGGGCGTCACCGCTATAGCGTGCATCGATAGGGAACCATCCATGACATGGAAACCCCTTCCGCCTTCTGGTCCCTGCCGCCCGACGAGGTGGCGAGTTCGCTGTCGGCGACTCGCGACGGACTGACATCCGCCGAAGCAGCCGCCCGCTTGGCGCGATTCGGCCCCAACGCGATCATCGCGAGGAAGCATACCGGCACGATCCGGCTGCTGCTGCGCCAGTTCACGAGCCCGATCGTTCTCATCCTCATCGCGGCTTCGGCGCTCTCAGCGTTCCTGCTCGACCCGGTCGACGCGCTCATCATCCTCGCCATAGTCTTCGCGAGCGGCATGCTCGGGTTCTGGCAGGAGTACGGCGCAGCCAACGCGGTCGAGAAGCTGCTGGCGGTCGTCGCGGTCAAGGCCACCGTTCTCAGGGACGGCGCCCCGGTCCAGGTGATGCTCGACGAGATCGTGCCCGGCGACGTGGTGATGCTCTCCGCCGGCAACACCATCCCGGCGGACTGCCTGCTGCTCGAGTCGCGGGAGCTGCACGTCGACGAGGCGACGCTGACAGGTGAGACGTTTCCCGCCGACAAAGACCCGGGCGTGTTGCCTGCGGACACACCGTTGGCGGAGCGCACGAACGCATTGTTCATGGGAACACATGTCGTCTCCGGCAGCGGCCTGGCCCTCGTGGTCCTCACCGGACTGTCCACGGAGTTCGGCGCAGTATCCGAGCGACTCGACACCGCTCCTCCCGAGACCGAGTTCGAGCGCGGAGTACGCCGTTTCGGGTTCTTCCTCATGGAGGTCACGTTGCTGCTGGTCCTCGCGATCTTCGCCAGCAACGTGCTGCTGCACAAGCCGGTGCTCGACTCGTTCCTGTTCTCGCTCGCGCTCGCGGTCGGACTCACGCCGCAGCTGCTCCCGGCCATCATCTCGATCAACCTCGCCCACGGCGCGCGGCGGATGGCCGAGCGCAAGGTCATCGTCAAGCGCCTGGCCGCCATCGAGGACTTCGGGAGCATGGACGTACTGTGCTCGGACAAGACCGGCACGCTGACCGAGGGTGTGGTGACGCTCGACGCGGCGTACGACGCCTACGGGCGCGAGTCCTCGGACGTGCTGCTGTACGCGTACCTCAACTCCCGCTTCGAGACCGGCTTCGCGAATCCCATCGACGAGGCGATCCGGCAGGCCGCCACCTTCGACGCCTCGGGTGTGACCAAACTCGACGAGGAGCCGTACGACTTCGTGCGCAAGCGGCTCAGCGTCCTGGTGCGCCGCGACGGCATGCCGTTCATGGTCACCAAGGGCGCTGTCGACAACGTGCTCGACGCGTGCGATCGGGCGCGCACGTCCGCCGGGAAACTGACGCCGCTCGCCTCGGTGCGCGACGACATCGAGACCCTGTACGAGTCGCTCTCCTCGAAGGGCTTCCGCACGATCGCGGTGGCGTACCGGGACGACATGACCGCCGAACTCGTGGATCGGGCCGACGAGACAGGGATGGTCTTCGCGGGTCTCCTCGCCTTCTCGGACCCGCCCAAAGAGGGTGCGGCGGACACCGTTCGACTTCTGCGGGACCTCGGCGTGCGCCTCAAGATCGTCACCGGCGACAACGAGCTGGTGGCGCGCACGCTCGGCGGGCACATGGGCCTCGCGAAGCCGAAGATGCTCACCGGACGCGAGATGCACGGCATGAGCGACGCGGCCCTGGCAAAACGCTGCCGCTCTGTCGACATCTTCGCGGGGATCGAACCGAACCAGAAAGAGCGCATCATCCACGCGCTGCGCCGCGCCGGCGAAGTGGTGGGCTACATGGGCGACGGCATCAACGACGCGAGCGCCCTGCACGCCGCCGATGTCGGCATCTCAGTCAGCAGCGCGGTGGACGTGGCGAAGGACGCCGCCGACATCGTACTGCTCGAGCCGGGCCTCGACGTGCTGACCCGAGGCGTCCAGGACGGGCGCATGACCTTCGCAAACACGCAGAAGTACGTGTTCATGGCCACGAGCGCCAACTTCGGCAACATGTTCTCGATGGCGGGCGCCAGCCTGTTCCTGAGCTTCCTACCACTGCTGCCGACGCAGATCCTGCTCACCAACCTGCTCACGGACTTCCCCGAGATGACGATCGCGTCGGACAGGGTGGACACGGAGCTGGTGGAGAAGCCGCGCCGTTGGGACATCAGGTTCATCCGGTCGTTCATGCTCGTCTTCGGACCGCTGTCCTCGGTGTTCGACTACGCGACGTTCGGCGTGCTGCTGTGGGTGCTGCGCGCTGGCCCGATGGAGTTCCGGACCGGCTGGTTCGTGGAGAGCGTCCTGTCGGCCTCGATGATCGTGCTCGTGATCCGCACCCGCCGGCCGTTCTGGCAAAGCAGGCCCGGTCGGGCGCTGACACTGGCGACCGTGGCGGTGGCGGCCGCCACGCTGGCACTTCCCTTCACGCCCCTGGGTGCGCTGTTCCACTTCGGGCCGCTGCCACTCGCGTTCGTGCCGTGGCTGGCGGGCATCCTGTTCGTCTACGTGGGAACCGCGGAGATCGCGAAGGCGCTGTTCTACCGCTGGGTCGATCGGCAGAAGCCGTCACCGCGTCCGCGGAGGCGGTGAGGCGCGGCGCACAGCCGCCTACTCGTCCTGGGCCCAACCCGGCAGGGACCGCCACGCGTCGTGCATGCGGCGGGCGAGCATGCGGGCGTGCGGCTCGCGACGCTCCAGTTCGGCCCAGTACGCGGGCGAGTGGTCCATGCGAAGCGTGTGCACGAGCTCGTGCAGGACCACATAGCGCGCGAGCTCCGGCGGCATCAGCAGGAGCGTGCGGTTGAGGCGGATCACGCCGGCGGCCGAGCAGCTCCCCCACCTGCGACGCTGCGAGCGTACCTCCACGCGACCGTGACGAAGACCATGCTGGCGAGCGAGGGTCGCCGTCAGCGGGACAAGGCGAGCCGATGCCGCGCGGGTCAGCCACCGGCGCAGCGCTTCGCGACACGCGGCATCGTCGTGGACGGAGCCGGCGAGGCTCAGGACGCCGTCGCGTGTCTCGGTCGCCCGCACCCCGGTGGAGCCTGTGGGGCGATACGTGACGGCGATCCGCTCGCCCGTCGCCGGGAGGTCGATGTACGAAGGGAGGGGTTGCGCGCGCAGCTCGGCCAGCGCTTCAGTGCGCGCGGACATCCCCTCGAGCGCTTTGAGCGCCCAAGCACGGCGCTCCCTTACGATCGCCCCGACGCGGCGGACGTCGAAGCCGCGGGGCACCACGACCGTCAAGCCGCCGGCGTCCACGCGAAGCCGGACCCGGCGCGCTCTGGCGCTCACGCGGACCGTGTATTCGGGAAGCGGCGGCTCGACTGCGGACACGACAGGGGCTCTCTCGCATGGGTGGCGGTGATGGGCGGGCTTGCGACCGGCTTCGAAGCATAGCATCGCGACACTGTCGGGTATCTACTGCCATGAGCCGGCGCTCACGCCGACCCGCTTCGAGCATCCAGAGAGGGTGGCTGACATGAAACCGGTGGTCGACCGCGACCTGTGCATCGGATGCGGGCTGTGCCAAGACACGTGCCCGGAGGTCTTCGTCATCGAAGACGACGGTTTGGCTCATGTCATCAACGAATCGCCCGGCCACGAACTATACGGTCAGGTCCGCGATGCCGCTGATATCTGCCCCGTGGAGGCCATCTCGATCGTAGGAGAGTAGGCTGCGGCTGCGCACTCCCGTCGCAGTCAGCAACCAGCACGAAGGACCCACCATCAGGAGCGGACGATCCTGAAGCAGCGGTGGATGCGGGGATTCCGAACGAAGTCCTCCGGGATCGTGGAGGCTGTGATGTCTTCCATGTGGAGCTCGGGCAGCGCCTCGGCGTTGAGCATGAAACGCCTGTTGTTCGTCGAGAAGATGAGCACACCGTCCGGCGCGAGCAGAGCGGTGGCGTCGTGGAGCAGCTCAACGTGATGGCTCTGCACCTCGAACACACCGTCCATGCGCTTGGAGTTCGAGAAAGTCGGCGGGTCGAGGAAGATCACGTCATATCGCTGGGCCGCAGGGTCGGCGGCCTGCTGCACCATCCACTCCAGGCAGTCCGCCTGCACGAATCCGTGGGACGGCCCCGCGATCCCATTGAGCGCGGCGTTGCGTCGCGCCCAGTCGGTGTACGTCGCGGACATGTCGACGCTGGTCGTGGTGAGCGCGCCCGCGAGCATCGCCTGCACGGTCGCCACCCCGGTGTAGGCGAAAAGGTTGAGGAACCGCTTGCCCGCGGCCAGTCGCGCCACCATCGCGCGTGTCGAGCGATGGTCCAGGAACAGCCCGGTGTCGAGGTAGTCGGCGAGATTGACGAGCAGCCGCGCCTGACCTTCGCGCACCACGATGAAGTGCCGATCGTCCGCCATCCGCTCGTACTGCTCGGCGCCCTTCTGCCGTTTGCGCACCTTGAGCACGACTCGCTCCGGCGGAACATCGAGGACATCCGGGATGACCGCCATCGCCGACGCGACCCGGGACGCTGCGCGCGCGGGGTCGATCGTCGAGGGAGCTTCGTACTCGGCGACATGCACCCATCGCTCGCCGCTGTCGGCTTCATGGTACAGGTCGATGGCGAGCGAGTAGTCGGGCAGGTCGGCGTCGTAGACGCGCCAGCAGCTGGTGTCTGTCCGCCGCGCCCACTTGCCGAGATGCTTCACGTCCTTGCGAAGACGGTTGGCGAACGCGCCCACGCCTGGGTCGGTGGCTGAAGGATCGACTGCGGCGGTTGCCCCCGCCGGAGCACCCGGCCAGGCCATCTCCGGGATGTCCGCCGCCGGTGCGGGCATCGCTGCCGCCTGCTCCAGAGTCGGGATGCGGTAGCGCAGCAGGCGCACCGAGATGGTCCCGTTGTACAGGTCGTGGAACGCACTGGGGGCGGCCATGCCGAGCGCACCCACGAGCTGCGGCGAGCTGGTGAGGACCGCCGCCTGCCATCCCAGGAAGCCCCGGAGGCGCTCGCCAAGCTCGGCGTACAGCACCCGAAGCTCGTCGATCTGACCGAGCCGCTCGCCGTACGGCGGGTTGACCGCGATCAGGCCCTTGACCGGGCCACCCGGCACTGGCGCGAGGTCACGAGCCGCCCGGCGCTCGATCGTCACCACGCGAAGCAGCCCGGCGCGTCCGACGTTGGCCTGAGCGAGCGCCACCATCTTGGGGTCGATGTCACTCCCGGTGATCGGTGGGATAGCCGCTCTGCCGGCTTCCGCACGCTCGTCGGCCTCGTCGAGCAGCGCGTGCCAGGACTCCGCGTCGTGGCCGAGCCAACCCGTGAAGCCGAAGTAACCGCGCAGCAGTCCCGGCGCGACGTCGCCCGCGATCCAAGCAGCCTCGATCGGAAGCGTGCCCGATCCGCACATCGGATCGATGAACGCGCCGCCGGCGCGCGCGATCTTCGGCCAGTCGGCCAGCAGCAGCACCGCCGCCGCGAGGTTCTCCTTGAGCGGCGCCGCCGCCTGCTCGCCCTCTTGGCGGTAGCCGCGGCGGTGCAGCGCGTCTCCCGACAGGTCGAGTGAGATGGTCACCTTCGTCCCGCGGGCCCTGACGTTGACGCGGACGTCCGGGCGCGTGGTGTCCACCGATGGCCTTCGCCCGTGCGCGTCGCGGATGACGTCCACGATCGCGTCCTTGACCTTCATCGCACCGAACATGGTGTTGGTGACGGCGGGCGAGTCGCCCCCGAAATCGACAGCGAGGGTCCCGTCGGGTGAGATGTGGTCCGTCCAGGCGATGGACCGGGCGCCGAGGTAAAGCTCTTCGGCGGAGCCCGCCTGGAACGACGTGAGCGGCATCAGAACGCGGCTCGCGACTCGCGACCACAGGCAAGCGCTGTAGGCGACAGCCAGCGATCCCGAGAACGACACGCCAGCACGCGCCGGACGCACCCGGGCGGCACGAAGGGCCCGCAGCTCGTCGCCGAGGAGGTGTTCGGTGCCCGGAGGGCACGTCGCGAAGAAGTCGAGGACGTCTGTGGCCATGGCTGGAAGGGTAGCACCTCGTGGGAGCGAGAGCCTACCCGTCCAGCTTCTGCACGTCCTGCTCGAAGTACGCTCGCAGCCGCTTCGGCAGCCGCTTCGCGTTGCCTCGCCCGACCAGCGCCCCGATGTCCCTCGAGTTGTACGTGTTCCAGAACAGCACCCGCCGGCCCCGTAGCGCGCCCGCCCGCCCCTGTGCCGCCAGCGCCGAGAGGGCCTTGCCGGTATAGGTGCCTTCGAGATGCACTCCCGCGTGCTTCTCCGCGAGCCCGATGGCCTCCATCGCCTCGGGAGTGAACTGGGCGTAGCGCTCGCCGAGGAAGCCTGTCGCGACCGAGAAGTCCTCGCGCTCCCACGCGAAGCGCGGGAACGTCGGGTCGGCGGCGGTCAGCACCGCCTGCGCATCCACGATGGCCGTGAGCAGGTTGTCGGCAGTGTTGACGTCGTAGGCGACCACGGGCACGCCCACGACTCGCGTCCGCATCCCGGCCGCCCGCATCCCGAGCGCGATGCCGGCTGCCGTTCCCATCGATCCCATGGCGACGAACACGAGGTCGGGCTCGGGCAGCTCGCCGGCGGCGACCTGGTCGCCCAGCTCGAGCCCCGCGTTCACGAACCCAGCGGTGGATCTGGCGTTGGTGCCGCCGAACGGGATCACGAAGGGCACGCGGTCCTCGGCAGCGAGTTTCCGCTTCAGCCGGATGCCGGCGCGGACAGCATGGTCGCCGTCCTCGAAGATGCGAAGATCGGCGCCCACCGACTGCGCCGCCAGGAGGTTGCGCCGCACGTATCGGGCGTTCGGCTGCGGCATGAGCATCGAGTGGACGGCGAAGCCCTCGCGAGTGCCGTAGAGCGCCGTGGCCAGCGCGTGGTTCGAACCCGCCGCGCCGAACGTGATGATGTCGGTGGCACCGGCTGCGTGTGCGTCGCCGAGAAGGAACTCGAGTTTGCGGACCTTGTTGCCGCCGTAGATCGGCCCCGACGTGTCGTCGCGCTTGAACCACAGCTCGCCGGCTCCCAGCACCTCGGCGAGATCCCCGGCCTCCTGCACCGCCGTCGGCAGCAACGCGAGCGGGACGCGCGATAGCGCGTCCCGCGTCCCAGAATACCGCCGATGCAGCGGCAGGTCGGCTCCGATCATCAGGCGGACCGCGGTCCCGTCGCCGGATCCCGCCTTCGCGTCCGCTGCGCTCACTTGCCCTCCGCGAACCCCGTGACCACGTAGGTTCCGGAGCGCTGGTCCGTCTTGAGCGAGATCAGCCCGAGCTTCTCGGCGTCCTCGAGCAGCGCCGAGAATGTGCGGTAGCCATAGGTCGACTCGGAGAACGCCGGCTGCTTGCGCTTCATGGTGTCCTTCACGAGCGAGGAGTACATGACGTCCTTGTTCTCGCGCTGAAGGCCCTGGATGGTCTCGACCAGCAGTTGCATCGCGGGTCGCTTCGCCTTCGGGATCGCCTCGCGCGCCACCGACGGGGTGGCCGGGCCGGAGCCGAGGTCCTCGTAGTAGATGAACTCGTCGCACGAGGCCGCGAGCAGATCCGACGTGGAGTCCTTCATGCCCAGGCCGATCACGCTCTTGCCGTTCTCCTTGAGTTTGGAGACCAGCGGCGTGAAGTCCGAATCACCGGACACGATCACGAACGTGTCAACGTGCTCTTTGCTGTAGCACAGGTCCATGGCATCCACGCACAGCTGGATGTCTGCGTGATTCTTTCCGGTCTTGCCGCGCTCCGGGATCTCCATCATCTGGACGCCGGCGTCATGCATGATGATGCGGTACTTCTCGAACCGGCCCCAGTCAGCGTAGGCCCGCTTGACGATGACCTTGCCCTTCTCCACGAGACGCTCGAGGATCAGGTTCACCTCCAGGAGCGTGGACTCGCCCTTCTTGCGGCCGGACGATCCCCGCCCGCCACCGTCGCGCTCCCAGCCCAGCGCGAGGTTCTCGAAGTCTATGAATACGGCGAGCGAGTGCGCGTCATCTGGCATGGCTGGTCCCCTTACGTGCTGTCTTTACACTGTCTCTATCGGCGGAAACAAGAGGCCGATGCATGGGACTCGGCACGTCTTCGGCACGCCGCATGTGGCCCATTCGACGGCCCTCCAGCGATCTCTCTTGATTCCCTCCGCATCGAATCATGACACACGCGTCCATCGCCGGGGGGACTATGTGGCGAGAGGGGCGATGACGGCCGTTCGTCGCATCACGTGGGTAAGAACATGAAGAGCCCGGGTCGAAACTACACGCGTGCGTCGTGCACGCCATGCCACTGACCCGTTCCGGTCAGCTCGCTCGCTCGGGAAGCGGCTGCTCCACGTCCGCGTGGCACCGGCCTTGGGCTCTCAGCGAGCAGGGCGATAGCGCGGGTCCACGGCGGCAACGTGCTCGCCGTGGACCCGATGCACAGTGGCGCCACGCTTGAAGTCCGGCTGCCCGCCAGCGGCTCGGCGGCCTAGCCGACGTTCCCGTGGGTCCGAATCTTGTGCAGGAGCTTGACCGCCTCGCTGGCCACGCCGCTCAGCGCGTGGCCAGCGCCAGCCGCGGGATGACCGACCTTCGCCGTCAGCTGCTTGTTGCGGCCGATCATGAACAGGACGGCCAGTGAGCCGGCCACGATCGCGCCGATGGTCGCGAGAAGCCCGACATCCACTGTGGGCAGCCAGTCCACCCGATCGCCGGTGATCTTGATGACGCCGATGGGGCGCGCGTGGACCATCAGGCCCATGCCACTGCCCGTGCCGGCAGGCGCCTGCGCGGAAGCCTCGGACGCGCCCCCGCCCCCGCCGCCCGAGTACATCACGCGACCCACGGGGATGAGAGCGTGGTCGCCAATCACGCGGGTGGCGCCGAACACCATGTCGGTGTTGGTATCGCGCCCGACCTCGGTCAGGAGCTTGTGCACTTCCTTGGGGATCTTCACGCGGGGCTTCAGATCTGTCGTCTCGGATACGATCGCGGTCTCGTCGCTCATGTCACTCGTCCTTCCGGTCCGCGCGACCGATGAGCGGCCGCGGATGGGTGTCCATCCCTGTGTGTTCCCACGCGCCGCTCCGTGCACGCCGCCACAGGCGCCTGCGACCGGAAATGCCCTCTTGTCGAGCGCGCTGGCACACGTTATGCTTCATCTGTCTTAAACATTCGAGTATTCAGATATAAGCGCGTACGCATATGCGGAGGACCCCATGAAGAGCAACGACTTCTACTGCATGCACTCGGACATGTGTAAGACGTTGGCCAACGAGAAGCGGCAGATGATCATCGACACTGTCCGGGACGGCGAGATGACGGTCACTCAGCTCATCGAGGCGACCGGCATCACGCAGGCCAACCTCTCCCAGCATCTGGCGATCCTGCGCGGCAAAGGCGTCGTGCACACGCGCCGCCAGGGCACGTTCGTCTTCTACTCCATCGCCAACCCCAAGATCCTGGCCGCCTTCGACCTTATCAGCGAAGCCATGGCCGAGGCGTTCGGCGAACGGAAGGACATGGTCGATGAGGCCATGGCCGGCGAGCATCAGGGCTGAAACGGCGCTGATCCAGGCGACCGCGACCGATACCGCACCACTCAAGGAGGAAACGAAGAGATGCCGGAAGTCATGGAACGCAAGAAGAAGATGACGCTCGTGGTCATGAGCGGCGACTTCGACAAGTTGTTCGGAGCGTTCATCATCGCTACAGGCGGCGCGGCCATGGGAATGGAAGTGACGATGTTCTTCACGTTCTGGGGCCTGCGCGCCCTGAGGAACACGAAGCCCACCGGCAAGACCATCTTCGGCAGGATGCTCGGCATGATGTACGGAGGCGACATCACCAAGTCGAACCCCTCGAAGTTCAGCTTCGGCGGCATGGGCCGCTGGATGTTCGGAAAGATGATGGCCTCGAACAACGTGGCCAAGCTCGTGGAGCTGCGCGACCTCGCCATCACGCTGGGCGTCGGCCTCTATCCGTGCCAGATGTCCATGGACGTCATGGAGTTCCCGGCGGAGTCCTTCATCGAAGGAGTGAAGCCGGCCGTGGGCGTGGGCTTCATGCTCGCCGAGGCCGAGGAGTCGGCCGTCCAGTTCTTCATCTAGCTCAGCAACAACGGGCCTGCCGGGGTCCGAGAACCAATGACAAGCCGAATTGCGGGGGCCGGTTACCCCAAGCGGCTACCGAACGTCCCGATACCAGGAGGAACCACCATGTCAGACGATATCAAGCCCGATCTGGAACTCGACCTCAAGGGTCTGCTCTGCCCGCTCCCCATGGTCAAGGTGTCACAGAACATCGCCAACGTCCCCGTTGGCGGCATCATCCGCGCAGTCGCGACCGACCCCGGAGCGATGGCCGACATCCCCGCCTGGGCGAAGTCGACCGGCAACGAGGTCATGTCCGCCGAGAAGGTCGACGGCCAGTTCGTGTTCTTGGTCAAGCGCGTCAAGTAGCTAAGGCGGAACCACTCACATGGAAACGTATCTGCAGATCACTTCGGTGTGGGGCGTCTACCTCGCCTTGGCGGTGTTCATCGTGGGGATGGCGTGGCGCATCCGCGGTTGGATGACCACGCCGCGCTCCCCCATCCCGCTCGGCATGTTCCCCAAGCCCAAGACCAAGTCCGGCCGCTTCTTCAAGATGCTCAAGGACACGTTCGTCGCGCCCCAGTCGTTCCAGATCGAGCCGGCCATGTGGCTGGCGGCGATGGCGTTCCACATCGCGGCGCTCGGCGCGTTCGTCGGGCACCTGCGGCTCATCCGGGAGTTCCCGGTGCTGCCGTCGCTGCTCGGCACGGCCGGCATGAACACGTTCGCCGCCTGGTCGGGCTCCATCGCGGGCATCCTGATGCTCGCCGCGATCGTGTTCTGGATCGCGCGACGCACCTACGGGCCGTACAAGGTCCTGTCGGTGCCGGAGGACTACCTGTTGCTGTTCCTGCTGCTCGGCGTGGTCGTCTTGGGCGACCACATGCGCTTCGTGTATGGATCCGTGGTGCACGCTGCCACGTACCGCGAGTGGTTCACGAGCCTGCTGGTCTTCAAGCCGGCGTTCCCAGCGGAGCTGACCAGTGGCAACGTCGGGATCTCGCTCGGGACGCACATGCTGTTCGTGGACCTCTTCCTGATCTACTTCCCGTTCAGCAAGCTGGTCCACTCCGTGGGCTCGCTGGTCACCAACTACGTGAGGAGTGAGTAGCATGGCCGAAGCGACCGAGCTTTCCACCCTCATCGGCGTGCTCGACAAGAAGATGAACCGCCAACTCAAGCAGTATCTCGACGTCTGTGCGCGGTGCGCCATCTGCAAGGACGCCTGCCACCAGTACGTGGCGACGCAGGACATCCGCTACCTGCCGGCGTACCGGGCGGAGCTGATCCGGCGGATCTACAAGAAGTACTTCGACGCCACCGGCAGGTTCGTGCCCGCGCTCTACGAGGGCCGCGACCCCGACGACAACCTTCTCGACGAGCTGTACGAGACCACGTACGCATGCACCGGCTGCCGCCGCTGCATGTACTACTGCCCGTTCTCGATCGACACCCAGTTCATCCTGTCCACAGCCAAGGCGATCCTGATCGCCGCGGGCAGAGGCCAGGACATGCTCAGTCAGCTCACGGACGCCTCATTGTTCAAGAGCGAGAACTTCGAGATGTTCCACGACGTGATCGTGGACGGCTTCAAGGACGTCGAGAAGGAAGCCCAGGAGCTCTCGGGCGATCCCACACTCGAGATCCCGGTAGACAAGCAGGGCGCCGATATCCTGTACGTGGCCCTCGCGGGAGCGCACTCCATCCGCCCCGCCGCCGTGATCTTCAACGCCGCCAAGGAGTCTTGGACGCTGTCGATGTTCGAGGCCGCCAACTACGGCTTCTTCTTCGGTGACCCGGTCAAGGCGCGCAAGATCGCCGACCGCTTCATGGATGAGGCGCTCCGGCTCGGCGTGAAGGAGGTCGTGATCACCGAGTGTGGTCACGCCTATCGCGTCGCTGCGATCTTCCACGAGGCGTGGCAGGGCAAGAAGCATCCGTTCAAGGTGACGCACATCCTCGAGAAGATCGACGAGTACATCAAAGACGGCCGGATCACGGTCACCAAGTCGATCGAGGAGCCGATCACGTACCACGACCCGTGCCAGATCGGGCGCAACGGCGGCGTGTTCGAGTCTCCGCGTGACATCGTCAAGGCCATCTCCAAGGACTTCCGCGAGATGACACCCAACCGCCAGGAGCAGTGGTGCTGCGGCGGCGGAGGCGGCATCGTCGCGATCGACGAGATGAACGAGTTCCGCCTGAAGTCCGGGATGAAGAAGGTCGAGCAGATCCGTGCGACGGGCGCCAAGATCGTGGCCTCCCCGTGCGAGAACTGCCGGCTGCAGATGGAAGGCCTCGACGAGAAGCACGACCTCGGCGTGAGGATAGCCGCGATCATGGACCTCGTGGTGGAGGCGATGCCCCTGAAGGGCACGAAGGCTCCCGTAGCCTGAGGGCGGCCCCACACGCAGCGACATGAAGGGCGTCCCGGCCGGGACGCCCTTCATCGCATCTCGTCACGGTCCAGCATCGATGCAGCGGTTCCGGAGCAGCGGTTCGTCCTCGCCCTTCGGCCGCCGTTGGCGGAGTCAGTCGTCGCGGGCGTCCGTTAGCGCCGGCGCAGAACCGCTGGCCGATGCGACGGCTTGCCCTCCCATGGCGCGGTAGCGGAGCCCAGAAGGTCCGGACTCGGGCGCCCGAGCGCGTACCCCTGCCCGTATCGTATCCCGACCTCGCGCACGATCTCGAGCAGG
>JANYJF010000030.1 GCA_025361885.1 Coriobacteriia bacterium | reverse complement strand
GGGAGCCGCCGGGGCGACGACGGTGATGCACGCCACGAGCGGAGATGTGTCCGGGGATTACGACCGGGTGGTCGGCTATGCGGGGATGATCATTCCATGTGGAAACTGAAGCGGACCCAGAACTGCGGCGAGCTGCGGCTTGCGGATGTCGGCAAGACCGTCATCCTCAACGGCTGGGTCGACGTGCGGCGCGACTTCGGCAACCTGATCTTCGTCGACCTGCGCGACAGGTACGGCAAGATCCAGGTGCTCTTCAGCCCCGACCGCATCAAGGCGGTGCATGACCAGGCCTCGAAACTCCGCAACGAGACCGTCATCGCCGTAAAGGGCAAGGTCTGCAAGCGCGACGGCGATACGATCAACAAGAAGATCGCCACCGGCGAGATCGAGATCGACGTGACCGAACTCGAGATCCTGAATGAAGCCAAGACGCCGCCCTTCGAGGTGAGCGACCGCGTCCAGGTCTCCGAAGAGCAGCGCCTGCAGTACCGCTACATCGACATGCGCCGCCCCTCGATGCAGAAGAACATCATCACGAGGCACAAGATCGTCCAGGTCATCCGCGAGTATTTCGACCAGCAGGGCTTCATCGACATCGAGACTCCCTATATGGTGAAGTTCACCCCGGGCGGGGCTCGCAACTTCGTCTGCCCGAGCCGCCTTTATCCCGGCAAGTTCTTTGCCCTGGCCGAGTCTCCCCAGATCTTCAAGCAGCTTTTCATGGTGAGCGGCCTGGACAAGTATTACCAGATCGCCCGCTGCTTCCGCGACGAGGACCTGCGCGCCGACCGTCAGCCGGAGTTCACGCAGGTGGACATCGAGATGTCCTTCGCCACCCAAGACGACATCCTGGCGCTGATGGAGGAGGTCATGCACGAGGTGATGGCCGAGGCCGGCCACGACCTGCCCGTGCCGCTGCGGCGCATGAGCTACACGGACGCGATGGAGACCTACGGCACCGACCGTCCCGACACCCGCTTCGGTCTGGAACTCGTCGACGTGTCAGCGGTCTTCGCCGCATCCGGGTTCAAGGTGTTCGCGGGCGCGCTCGCCGGCGGGGGAGCGATCAAGGCCATCAACGCGAAAGGCTGCGGTGACTTCAGCCGCGGCAAGATCGACGCGTTGAACCAGGCTGCCATCGACGCGGGTGCCAAAGGCCTGGCGTGGGTCGCATTCACGTCCGACGGCGAGATGAAGTCCCCGGTCGCCAAGTTCTTCAACGAGGACGAGGTCGCCGCTTTGCGAGAAGCACTCGCCATCGCGCCGGGCGACCTGGTGCTCATGGTCGCTGACGCCCGCGGCGTCGCCAACGAGGTCCTGGGCACGCTTCGAGTGAAGCTGGCTGACGAACTCGCACTGCACGCGCCCGGCTACCACGCTCTGTGGGTCCTCGATTTCCCGCTCTTCCACTGGGACGAGGAGAACAACCGCTGGGACGCGAAGCACAACCCGTTCATGCGTCCGCACGATGGCGCCCTGGCCACACTGGAATCCTCGCCGGGCGATGCGCTCGGCTATTCACACGACCTCGTCATGAACGGTCTCGAGATCGGCGGCGGCACGCTCCGTATCCACGATGCCGACCTGCAGATGCGCGTCTTCCGCCTCATGGGCATGGACGACGATGACGCGCGCCGTCGGTTCGGCTTCTTGCTCGACGGCCTGGCGCATGGCGCTCCGCCGCACGGTGGGATCGCGCTCGGGCTCGACCGGCTGATCATGCTGCTGGTGGGGGCTGCGTCCATCCGGGACGTCATCGCCTTCCCGAAGACGTCGTCGGGCGGCTGCCCGCTCACAGGCGCACCGGACGCCGTGTCGGCACGGCAGCTCCACGAGCTGCACCTTCGCACGGAGTAGGCGGGGCCGGTCTCTTCGTCCGCCTGCCGCCGCACCACAGCGGGTCGGATTGCCGCTCCCGATGCCGGGGGTTACTATTACGGCAGACCTTGCCTTGCCTGTGATTCGGCTACACGGTCGAACCAACGCTTCACATTCGGGAGCCCTACATCAGCCCGGTGGAACGGTATCCCCTGACAGGGGGAAGCGCGAAGCCGGGGTGCGGGCACCCACCTGCTCACGCAGGTTCACCACGCCGACGCCGGCAAGGCGGGGTTCACATCTTGCCGTTCTCTACTGGAGGAACGACATGCGCAGACTCGTCGCAGCACTCGTCATGGCAGCATTCGCACTTGTTCTGGTCGCATGCGGGGGTGCAGCGACCACCGGCGCTGGGACGGGGGCGGGTCCTGAGCCCGCGCCCGCGCAGTCGAGTTCGTTGGCGACCACCTCGCCCGAAGGCACCGACACGCTCTCGCCGGTCCAGCTGGCGAACGGCGCGTCGCTCCCGAGCAGGAGCGACGAGACCCCCGATGTCGTTCTGGGCGATCTCAAGAGCCACATGCCGATGATGCTGTACTTCTACGACTCCACGCAGCCCGCGACCACGCGGCAGAACAAGGAGAACGACGCGGCCGTCGCGAAGTACCGCGGCACCATCGACTACCTGTCGTTCAACATCAACGCCGGGGTCCCCGGCAGCGGCTCGAGCGATGAGACGCAGACACGCAGGGCCTCACTCATGGCGGCCAACGTCGGCGTCAACTTCACGCCGTACATGGTCTTCGTCGACGCCTACGGCCGCGTCGTGTTCAAGTTCAACGGCTTCACCGACCGGAAGCAGATCGAGCGCGAGATCCTGCGCGCGACCGGTCAGTAGGTCGGTGGCGGACCTCTTCTCAGCCGGCGCCGACGAGGCGCTGACCCGAGGTGCGCCCCTCGCGGCACGGATGCGACCGCGTTCCCTCGATGAGTTCGTGGGCCAGGCGGTTGCCGTCGGGCCGGGGACCGCGTTGCGCAGCGCCATCGAGCGCGACGAGTTGTCGTCGCTCATCCTCTATGGGCCCGCCGGGACCGGGAAGACGAGCCTGGCGAAGATCATCGCCAACACCACGAAGTCGTTCTTCGCGGAGGTCTCCGCGGTCACCTCCGGCGTCGCCGACATCCGCCGGGCCATGGACGCCGCGCGCGAGCGCCTGACGTTCTCGGGACAGCGCACGATCCTGTTCATCGACGAGATCCACCGGTTCTCCAAGTCGCAGCAGGATGCTCTGCTGCATGCGGTGGAGGACCGCCTTGTGGTCTTGGTCGGCGCCACCACCGAGAACCCCTTCTTCGAAGTCAACGCGCCGCTGATCTCGCGGTCGCGGGTGGTGGAGTTGCACCCACTGTCCGACGAAGACGTGCACGCCATCGTGCGCGCCGCCCTCGCGGATCCGGAGCGCGGCTACGGAGGCTCCGTCCACCTGTCGGCGGAAGCGGCGGATGCGGTGGTGCTCGCGGCGGGCGGCGACGCGCGTGTCGCGCTCAACGGGCTGGAGGCCACGATCGCGGCCGCATCGGCGCAGCTGGGATGGCCGCGCGAGGTGACGCTCGAGGACGTCAGGCGCGGGAGCGGCGTGCGGGTGCTGCCCTACGACAAGTCGGGAGACGTGCACTACGACGTGATCTCCGCGTTCATCAAGTCGATGCGCGGCAGCGACCCCGATGGCGCCGTCTACTGGCTCGCCAGGATGATCCACGGCGGGGAGGACCCCAAGTTCATCGCGCGCCGCATGCTCATCTTCGCGTCGGAGGACGTGGGAAACGCCGACCCTTGCGCGCTCCTCGTCGCGCACGCGGCGGTGAAGGCGGCGGAGTTCATCGGTTGGCCGGAGTGCCGCATCAACCTGTCGCAGGCAGCGGTCTACCTCGCACTGGCACCGAAGTCGAACGCTTCATACATCGCGATCGACGCGGCGCTCAAGGAGGTGCGGGAGGGCCCGGCGCGTCAGGTCCCGGACCACCTGCGCGACCGGCATCGCCCCGGCTCCGACACCTACCCCGACTATCGCTATCCACACACGCAGCCGTCCGGGTGGGTGGACCAGCAGTACCTGCCGGAGGGGCTGGACGGCCGCGAGTTCTTCCACGCGGGTCCGCGCGGGTGGGAGGCCGAACGTGAGCCGGAGCGCCAGGAGCGGCGCGGCACGCGGGGACGGGGCTCCCGGCCCGCATCGGGAACCCATCCGACGAAGTAGGCCGCCCACGGTCGCGGGCGACCTGCCGTTTGCTACACTTGACCGGTCCGTCGGACACGGCATGGAAGTGGGGCACGCGCATGGACGCACGGACCGGCCTGCAACTCGTCCTGTACGCATTCCTGATCGTGCTGTCGGGCGTCGGGGTATGGGCGCTGGTCGAAGTCATCTCGACGGCGCGCTCTGCCAGGGGCCTGATCGACGAGCTGGGCCGGACGCTTCCGCCCCTGATCAGCAGCGCCGACGGCACGCTCGAAGCGGTCAACGCGGAGATCGAGCGGGTCGACGCGGTCGTCTCGCAGTTCGAGGAGGTCTCGGACAGCGTCGTCGCGACCACCCGGGCGGCGTCGGAGGTCGTCGGGGCGCCCGCCGCAGCCGTTGCGGACATCGCCCATCGCGCACGGACGTTCTTCGGCATCCTCCTTGGCCGAAGGGTATAGCAGACACGCGCAGCACCTGAGAACTCGCGAAGGCACCGGCGGGGCCCGCTTGAGCAGCATCGACTGGAGGACCAGATGAACCAGCACGACCGTGTGGTACTCACGCTCCCGGCCAAGAGCGAATTCGCGCGTACCGCGCGGCTGGCCGCGGCGGACCTCGCGGCCCGCGTCGGCATGTCCGTCGACGGGATCGACGACATGAAGATGGCCGTCGAGGAGGCATTCGTGTTCGTGACCGACCGGCGCGTAGGCGAGACCGTGACCTTCGACTTCCGCTTGGACGACGGCATCGAGCTGTTCGTCGGCCCCATGGAAGGTTCGTGCGCCGATCAGGGAGGCGAGACAGGTGAGCGGTACGCCCGCTTCATCCTGGAATCGGTGTGCGACGAGTTCGCATTGGTGGACGTCGAGGACGGCTGTGTCGTCCGCCTGGTGAAGAGGATGGCGTGATTCGCTTGGAAGGCTCCCTGTCCCGTCGCGGGAAGAAGACGTCGCGCAAGCTCGTATGGGACAAGGCGTACACACGCGAGCTGTTCCGACGCTACCGAACCAACGATGATGAAGCCGCGCGTGACGAGCTCGTCGAGATGTACCTGAATCTGGTGAAGTACCTCGCCAGCCGTTTCCGCAACCGCGGCGAGCCCATCGACGATCTCATCCAGGTCGGCACGATCGGTCTGATCAAGGCGATCGACCGCTTCGACATCGAGCGCGCCGTCGAGTTCACCACCTATGCGACCCCCACGATCGTGGGCGAGCTGAAACGCTACTTCCGCGACAAGGGTTGGGCCATCAAGGTCCCCCGCCGGCTGCAGGAGCTGTCGTTCAAGGTCAACCAGGCCATCGACGCGCTCACCCAGAAGCTGCAGCACTCCCCGACCATCCCAGAGATCGCGGAGTATCTCGAGGTGACGCCGGATGACGTGCTGGAGGCGCTCGAGACGAGCGAGGCATACAACTTCGTCTCCTTGGAAAGCGACCGGAATTGGGACGGCAGCGACTCGTTCTCGATCCTCGAGTACGTCGGCAAAGAGGACGCTCTCATGTCGGTCGTGGAGGACCGGACGACCTTGGCCGTGGCCCTCAAGCTCCTGTCGCCGCAGGAGCAGCGCGTGCTGTACCTTCGGTTCTTCCAGGGGCTGACCCAAACGGAGATCGCGCGGCAGTTGGAGATCTCGCAGATGCAGGTGTCACGCCTGTTGCGTCGCACGCTCAAGGTGCTACGCGAGAACCTCGTGTCGGAGACCGGTGACTGATATGACCGACGAGCAGGCCCGAAAGGAAATGTGGCTGCGGCGGGCTGCGCAGGCGTGGACCCTGATCGGGACGCTCGTGCTCCTCGCCGCACTCATGACGCTGCTGGGACGGATAACGTCGGCGCTCATCCCCTTCGGGATGGCGCTCGTGATCGTGCTGGTGCTGCGAGCGCCCGTCGACGTGCTCGAGCGCTGGGGGATGCCGCGAGGCCTCGCGGTCGGCCTGTGCTACCTGGCGACGATCGTGGTGCTCGCGATCGTGTCGCTCATTCTGGTGCCGACGTTCGTGCAGCAGATCGCACAGTTCGGCGGTAGGTTCCCCGAGTACGCCAACAAGGCATACCAGCTCTATCTCGACGTGAGCGCCTCGTTCACCCGGTTGAAGCTTCCGACGTTCCTGACAGCGGCCGTCCGCAATATCCTGGACTCGGCCACCAAGTGGGCGGTCGATGTCTCCTCGTCGGTCGCGAGCGGTGCGGTCAGCGTGACGAGTCAGATAGCGACACTGGTCTTCGACAGCCTCATCGCACTGCTCATCGCTCTGTACGTTCTCGTCGACTTCGGCACGATGCGCGAAGAGGTCTTGCGGCTGTTCGGCCACCAGCGCGAACATGCGGACCACTTCATGAACATCACGGGGCGCGTACTCGGCGGCTATCTGCGCGGGGTCGTGATCGACGGGTTCGCTGTCTTCGTGATCGTGGCCATCGGGTTGTCGGTGCTCAAGGTGCCCGGTTCCATCGTGATCGCGGTTTTCGCGGGACTCGTGAACGTGGTGCCGTACCTGGGACCCGGCCTCGCGATGGCTCTGGCGGGGGTCGCGGGACTGTTCGTGAGCCCGTGGCTGGGGTTGTGGGCGGTCATCGTGGTGGTCATAGCCACCCAGATCGACAGCCTGGTGCTCAATCCCCGGATCATGGCCGGGCAAGTCGACCTCCACCCGGTCCTGGTGGTATTCTCCCTGCTCACAGGTGCCACCCTGTTCGGCGTTGCGGGCATGGTGCTCGCCATCCCCGTAGCCGCGATCGGCAAGGCCGTGTTCATGTACTGGTACGAGCTGCGAACGGGCCGCGACCTCGCCACGCCGGACGGTGTGCTGTTCACCGGATGCGAGCCCGGAGCATCGCCCGACGACGATGCCGCCTGCGAAGCGGACCATCCCGCCAAGGAGCGTTCCTGAAGTGAATTCCGCCGAGATCCGCGAGAGCTTCCTGTCGTTCTTCGAGAGCAAGGGCTGTCGCCGATGGCCTTCGTCCTCGCTGGTGCCCGACGATCCCTCGCTGCTGCTGACCAGCGCCGGAATGGTGCAGTTCAAGCCGGTGTTCCTCGGGGTCCGCAAGATGGGCTTCACGCGCGCGACCACGGTGCAGAAGTGCGTCCGTACCACGGACATCGACATCATCGGGACGACCGGGCGTCATCAGAGCTTCTTCGAGATGCTCGGCAACTTCAGTTTCGGTGACTACTTCAAGTCCGAGGCGTGCGCGTGGTCCTATGAGTACAGCGTCAACGTTCTGGGGCTCGACGCGGACCGGCTGTGGTTCTCGATCTACGAGGACGACGACGAGGCCGAGGCCATCTGGCGTGACGAGGTGGGTGTTTCTCCCGACCGCATCGTGCGGATGGGCGACAAGGACAACTTCTGGTCAGCCGGCCCGACCGGTCCATGCGGCCCGTGCTCGGAGCTCTACTACGACCAGGGCCCCGAGGTCGGCTGCGGCTCCGAGGACTGCGCGCCCGGCTGCGACTGTGATCGGTTCCTGGAGTACTGGAACCTCGTTTTCATGCAGTACGATCGGCAGGAGGATGGCACGCTCGTCCCGCTGCCGAAGAAGAACATCGACACCGGAATGGGCCTTGAGCGCGTCGCGGCGATCCTGCAGGGCGTCCACTCCAACTTCGAGACCGACGTGCTCAAGCGGCTCATGGACGTGGCCGAGGAGGTCACGGGCTCCAGCTACGGCGCCGGAGCGCGCACGGACATGAGCCTCCGCATCTTGGCGGACCACGCGCGCGCGATCACGTTCCTGATCGCCGATGGTGTCATGCCGTCCAACGAGGGCCGCGGCTACGTGCTGCGTCGCATCCTCCGCAGGGCCGTGCGGCACGGCCGGATCCACGGCGTGACCGAGCCGTTCCTGGGCCGCCTTATCGACGAGGTCGTCGGGCTCATGGGGGAGGCGTACCCCGAGATCGTCGAGCACCGCGACTTCATAGGGCGCATCGTGTTGAGCGAGGAACAGCGCTTCGGGGCCACGCTCAAGCAAGGGCTTGCCATCCTGGAAGCGGAGATCCTCCGCACGCAGCAGAACGAGAGCCGGGCCATCGACGGCGGCGTGGCCTTCATGCTGCACGACACCTACGGCTTCCCGGTCGAGCTCACCGCCGAGATCGGTGGCGAGGCGGGTCTCATCGTGGACATGACGGCGTTCGAGGCCGAGATGGCTCAGCAGCGCGATCGCGCACGCGCTGCCGTCAGGGACGAGTCGTGGAGCGCGTTCGGTAGCGCGTTCGCCGAGATCGGCTCCCGCATCGGCGAGGTCGAGTTCACGGGGTATGGTGACGACGAGGCCGAGGCTGACATCGTCGGCATCGTCGTCGACGGCGTCCCGGTCGAGCGTCTCGAGCCCGGTCAGGCCGGCGAGATCGTCTTGAGCAAGACGCCGTTCTACGGCGAGCAGGGCGGGCAGGTCGGCGACACCGGGGTCATCACGTCGTACGACACCGTCTTCACGGTCACCGGCACGAAGATCCCGCTCAAGGGCGTCATCTCGCACTCCGGCACCCTCGACGCCGCGGCGGCGGGGCTGCAGGTCGGACAGCGCGTGCACGCCTCGATCGACCACCTGCGCCGCGAGCGCATCCGTCGCAACCACACCGCGACACACCTGCTGCACTGGGCGCTCGGCCTGGTGCTGGGCGAGCACGTGCACCAGGCCGGTTCGTATGTGGCGCCGGAGCGACTGCGGTTCGACTTCACGCACTTCGAGGCGCCCACGATCCAGCAGCTGGCCAAGGTCGAGCGTCTCGTGAATGCCAAGATCATGGAGGACCATCCGGTCCGCGCCTACGAGACCTCCCTCGTCTCCGCTCGAGAGGCGGGCGTCACGGCGCTGTTCGGCGAGAAGTACGGCGAGTACGTGCGCGTGCTCGAGATCGGCAACTTCTCCAAAGAGTTGTGCGGGGGAACCCACGTACGCCGGACTACCGAGATCGGCCTCCTCAAGGTGGTCTCCGAAGGCTCCGTCGGCGCGAACCTTCGGCGTATCGAGGCCGTTACCTCGTTCGACGCGCTCGAGGCCGTCGGAAGCGAGGAGGCGCAGCTCGCCGCCGCCGCCGATACGCTCAAGTGTCGTCCCGCCGAGGTCGCCGAGAAGACCGAGGCACTCGCCAAGAAGCTCAAGGACACCGAGAAGGCATTGGCCGGCGCGAAGCGACGGGACGACTCCGGTTCTCTCGGCGAGCTGATGTCGGGCGTGCTGGATGCCGGGTACCCGCTGATCGTGGGTCGCGTCGATGTAGCCGACGGAGCCGAGCTCCGCGAAGCGTCCGACACACTGCGCGCCAAGATGGGCGGGAGTGGTGCGGTCGTGTTGGCCGCCAGCTCCGCGGACGGCGGAGCCCTGCTGCTCGCAGCCGGGTCGGACATCGCTGTGACAGCCGGGTTCGATGCCGGCGCCGTGCTCCGAGGGATTGCGCCGCTCGTCGGCGGTCGCGGCGGTGGAAAGCCGGCGATGGCGCAGGGCGGCGGCGAGGACGCCGGCGGGATCGACGCCGCGCTCGTCGCGGCGCGCGACCTGCTCGGCGTCGGGTAGGCGCGTCGGATGCGCGTGCTCGGTCTCGACATCGGTGCGCGCCGCATCGGGGTGGCGATCTCCGACCCGCTCGGCCGGGTCGCCACGCCGCTCAAGGTGCTCGACGCGCGCTCGCTTGCGAGCGACCTTACACCCCTTCGGCGGCTTGCCGTGGACTACGAGGTCGAGTTGCTCGTGGCCGGGCTGCCGCTGACCCTGGCGGGCGAAGAGGGTCCGCAGGCCGCGGATGTGCGGGCGAAGGCCGATGAGTTGGCGTGCGCCTTGCGGCTCCCGCTCGAGTTGTGGGACGAGCGTCTGTCGACGGCCGAGGCGATGCGCTCCATGAGCGCATCTGGAGTCAGCGCCCGGGACTCGAAGGCGGCCGTGGACATGGTGGCGGCCGCGCTGATACTGCAGGGATACCTCGACAGCCGCCGTGTTCGCGGCTCGGATGGAGACGCCGGATGAGGGATTCGAACGAGCGGCCGCAGCCGCGGGCGGCGCGCGAGAGGACGTCTCGTGCGCCCCGGCCTGTCAAGCGTCGCCGGGTGAGCGACGAGATCGTCAGGAAGCCGCGCGGCTCGCGTCGGGGGCTTGCCCTTGGCCTTCTCACGCTCGTGGTGGTCCTCGGGCTGGCCGGCATCGCCGGATGGTACTCGCTGCTCCGCAACGAGAGCGGCGCCGCACCGGGAGCGGCGGTGCAGGTCGTCATCCCGGCCAAGTCGTCGTCGGCACAGATCGCCACCCTCCTCGCCGCCAAGGGCGCCGTCCCCAACGCGCTCATGTTCCGCATCCGCGCGCGCATGGAGAAGGCGGACGGCAAGCTCAAGCCCGGCACCTACGACCTGACCACCGGCATGGACTACCTCGACGTCATGGCGACGCTCGAGGAAGGCCCCAAGACGGTGTACTTCACGCTGGCGATCCCCGAAGGGTGGACCATCGGGCAGGTCGCGAAGCGCGTCGAGTCGGTCACAGGTGTGAAGGCTGCCGAGTTCGAGCGCATCGCCCGGACCCAGGCTCAGGACCGCGACCTCGTTGCGAAGTACCCGTTCCTGCGCGCCAACAAGACCCCGTCGCTCGAGGGCTACCTGTTCCCGAAGACGTACCAGGTCAAGGATGGGTCGTCCGCCCGCAAGATCGTGGAACAGATGCTGGCGCAATTCGGTCACGAGACCGCCGCCCTCGATCTGACGTATGCGGCCTCGGCCGGCGTGACGGAGCACGGGATCGTCACCATCGCCTCCATCATCGAACGGGAGGCTTCCGTGCCGGGCGACCGGCCGCTCGTGGCCTCCGTGATCTACAACCGCCTGGCCAAGAAGATGAAGCTGCAGCTCGACTCCACCGTCATGTACGTCGTGGGGAACAAGACGCTCTCGCTCGCCGACCTGAAGGTGTCGAGCCCGTACAACACGTACATGAACGTCGGCCTGCCGCCCGGACCCATCGCCAGTCCCGGCCTTGTGGCGCTGCAGGCCGCCGCCGCGCCGGAGAAGACCACGTTCCTGTACTACATCATGGACCACAAGGACGGTTCGCAGTCCTTCACCACCACGTATGACGAGTTCCTCAAGCTCAAAGCACAGGCGAAGAAGGGCCTGAAGTGACCCCCACCACCGACGCGGCCTCCGCCGCGCCAGCCGCACGCGCACCCGTCGGGGTTCGGGGCCGCAGGGCCAAGATGGTGGCCGCGATCGTGGTGGCGCTCGTGGTGCTGGCGGCCGTCGGCGTGTGGTTCGTGATGTTCCGCAGCGAGCGCGGGCTTGAGCCGGGTGCCGAGGTCGAGGTGGTCGTCCCGCCGAAGTCGACGTCGGCCGGGATCGCTCAGATCCTCGCCAGCCGCGGAGTTGTTCCCAACGCGCTGGGCTTCCGGATACAGGCCAGGCTGTCCGGGGGCGACATCAGGATGAAGCCGGGCACGTACGCCATGCGCACAGGTATGGGCTTTGCCTTGGCGCTGGCCGCCCTCGACAAGGGTCCCGACACCTTGTACTTCACGCTCGCGATCCCGGAGGGATGGACGATCGACCAGATAGCCGCGCGCGTCGAGGCCCGTACCGGTGCCCCGGCCAAGGAGTTCGTCCGCTTGGCTAAGACCCAAGCCCAGGATCCGGACCTGCTCGCGAAATACTCCTTCCTTCGCCAGAACCCGACGCCTTCGCTCGAGGGGTATCTGTTCCCTAAGACCTACCGGGTCAAGGCTGGTTCCACCGCCAGGCAGGTCCTTGAACTGATGCTCACCCAGTTCGGCAGCGAGGTCGGCGAGATCGATGTCAGCGTGCCCTCGAGCCGGGGCCTCAACGGGCACCAGATCGTGACGATGGCTTCGATGATCGAGCGCGAGGCCCGTGTCCCGTCCGAGCGGCCCGTCATCGCATCCGTCATATACAACCGGCTCGCCCGCGGCATGCTGCTCGAGATCGACGCCACCGTGCTCTACGTGCTCGGCAACAAGACCAAGCTACTGTGGCGGGACCTTCGGGTCGACAGCCCGTACAACACCTACATCGCCCACGGCCTGCCGCCCGGTCCGATCGCCAGCCCGGGCCTGGCGTCATTGCGGGCGGTGTGCAGGCCGGCTGACACCGGGTACTACTTCTACGTCCGGACCGGCAAGGACGGATCGCACACGTTCACGGCGACCAAGGCGGAGTTCCTCGCCGCCAAGGAACAGGCGAAGAAAGGCCTCAAATGAGTGATGCTGGGTCTGCTGCCATCTCGATCCGGGGCGCGCGGAAGGTCTATCCCACTCGGATGGGCTTGAGCGAGCGCGTGGCGGTCGACGACGTGACCTTCGATGTCGCGCCGGGGACCATCCACGGACTGCTCGGCCCGAACGGCGCCGGCAAGACCACGACTCTTAAGATGCTGCTCGGTCTGGCTCGGCCGACCGCGGGCGACTTCCGTGTCCTCGGTGCTTCCTCGCGCACGCCAGGAGGGCGGGCGCGCCTCGGGTTTCTGCCGGAGCAGCCGTACTTCCCGCCACAGTTGACCGGCGACCAGGCCATGCGGCTCTACGCGCGTCTGTCCAACGTCCCCGCCTCCGAGATCACCTCTCGTATCGCTGAGCTGCTCGAAGCGGTCGGTCTCTCGGGTCGCGGGGATTCCCGGCTCTCGGCGTACTCGCGCGGAATGCTGCAGCGCCTCGGCGTCGCCCAGGCGCTCCTGGGCCGACCCGAGGTCGTGGTGCTCGACGAGCCAGCATCCGGCCTCGACCCCGTGGGGCAGAGGGACATGCGCAACCTGATGATGTCCCTGCGCGCCGCCGGGACCACGGTCTTGCTCTCGTCGCACCAGCTCTCGGAGGTCGAGGCGATCTGCGATCGCGTGACGATCCTGAATCGCGGTGCTGTGGCGGCCGAGGGCCGCATCGAGGACCTGCTCAACGTGCGGGGGCGCACGTCCGTTCGCGTCAAGGGTGCCGCGGGCGGGCTTCCGCCGGCGGTGGTCGCCCTGACGGACGATGTCGCCCTGTCGGGTGACACGGCCGTCTTCTCTGTGCCGGATGCGTCGGTCCGCGCTGCGGTGGACGCTCTCGATGACGCAGGCGTGGCGATCGTCTCGGTGGCACCGAAGCGCGAATCGCTGGAAGACTACTTCACCGCCCTGCTCGGACGGTCCGACTCGTCGAAGGAGGTCTCATCGTGATCCGACGCGTGTCCGCGATCGCCGGTGCCGTGTTCCTCGACGCGGTGAAGCGCCGGGTGGTCTATCTGGTCCTGTTCTTCGGAGTGGTGATGGCGGTGGCCATCCCGGCGCTGCCCAGTTACGGCGCCGGAGTCCAGTCCGCGGTGTACCGCGAGATGGCGCTCGCCCTCACGTTCGCGGCTGCTCTGGCGCTGACCCTCGGGCTCTCCGCGAACAGGATCCCCGGGGAGATAGAACGCAGGACCATATACGCCGTTCTGAGCAAACCCGTCGGGCGCTGGGAGTACATGGCCGGCACATGGTTGGGCATCTTCGGCGTGGTCGGAGTATGCATCCTCGGCTTCGCCGTCGTGGACGTCGCGGTTGGCTGGCTGGTGTACAAGGAAGTCATGTTCCAACTGTTCGAAGGTGCCTACGCCATCTGGCTCGAGATGGGCGTACTGGCGGCCTTCGCCACCGCGATCTCAGGTGTGGCGGGCGCGGTCGTCGTCACGACGGCGGGTCTGACGTTCCTGTTCGCGGGACACTCCCGCGGGTCGCTCTTCCCGCCGGGGTCGACCGGGCTCGCCAAGATGCTCTACCCGTCGCTCGACGCTTTCGACGTCGTCAATCCGGTGGCGCATGGGAGCGGCTTCGGACCGGTCTATGCCGCCGTGATGACCGCGACGTTCCTGGGGTGGGTCGGCGTTCTCCTTCTCGCGGGTTCCGCCGCCTTCGCGAGACGGGACATGTGAGCCATGACCGCCACCTCGAAGAAGATCGTCCTCGTGGCAACGGCGGTGGTCTTGGCCGTCGTTCTCCTTGCGGGGCAGGCGGCGACGGACTCCCTGGTTCCTGTCGGACCCAACGGCACCGGTGCCTCGCTCGGTCGCACGAGCATGGCGTTCCTCGGCGGCCTGCGGACGTTCGGCGCCGCGGTGCTGTGGAATCGCCTGGATCCGCAGTTCCACGAGTACTACGGGGGCAAGCCTGTGGAGTTGCAGACCTTCATGATGCCCACCATCTGGATGGTCGTGAAGCTGGACCCGCAGTTCGTCCAAGCGTACTACCTCGCACCATACGTCCTCATCAAGTCCGGCCACGCGGACGAGGGCTGGTCGCTGGCCCGCGAAGGCCTGCGGAACAACCCGCGGTCCGGCCAACTCATGGGCTCGTACGCGCAACTGCTGCTCATCGTGCGGAGGGACCCGAAGGCCGCCGCGCGCGAGGCCGACCTGATGCGGGCGCAGGGCGTGTACTGGAGCAGTCCTCTCGAGGAGTGGCAGGCCCTCACCGTCGCTCGGGAGACGTACAAGCTGGTGGGTCGCCAGGCCGACTACCTTCAAGTGGTCGACCGCATGCGAGTGCTCGACGCGCTGATAGCGAAGATGCCGCAGTCGACACAGACCGAGCATCTCGACGACACCAACTACGGCCGGTGAGGGATCACCTGATGGCCTCGAACATGGACGAGATGCGAGGGCTGATCCTGTGAGCGTCGTGAGACCGGACCGCTATTACACGTCCGTAGGTGCCATCGACCTAGACAGTCTGCGCGAGGCGGGGATCCGTGGCGTTCTTCTCGACTTGGACAACACGATACTGCCTCGCGACACCGGCGAGATCCCCCAGGTGGCGCGGATCTTCGCCAAGAGCCTCGGCGAACACGGGATCCAGGTCTGTCTGGTGTCGAACAACTGGCACCACCGCGTAAGCGCGGTGGCTGACGAGCTCGGATCCCTGCTCGTCTCCAAGGCGCTCAAGCCGCTGCCCTTCGCGTTCCGACGAGGCATGCGGCTGATGGGGACTCTCCCCGGCGAGACGGCTACGATAGGTGACCAGATATTCACCGACGTGCTGGGCGGGAACCTGGCAGGGACCATGACGGTGCTGGTCGATCCGCTGTCGCGCACCGACCTGCCGCACACACTGCTTCTTCGGCTCATCGAAGCAAGGGTCATGGCTGATAGAGTACCGTTGGCGTGACGGGACACTTCGCGAGGCGACCGCCCCGACCCTGGAAGGCATGACGCACCCGATGACTGTGCATATAGATGGCAAGACCAGACTCGCGGGCGTGATCGGCTGGCCGCTGGAGCACACCCTGTCTCCCGCCATGCACAACGCCGCCTACGACGCCATGGGCCTCAACTGGGTCTACATCCCGCTCCCGCTGAGCGAGGGACCGGAGTTGCTGCGGCTCTCGTCCATCGTCCGGTCGCTGCCGGTCGTGGGCTTCAATGTCACGATGCCGTACAAGCGCGTGATGCTCAACATGTGCGATGAGGTCGCCGCGATGGCGCAGCTCGCGGGTGCCGTCAACACGGTGCATATCGTCGACGGGCGGCTCATCGGCTACAACACAGACGGGCGAGGGCTGGTCGAGTCCTTGGAAGCCGAGGCCGGATTCCGACCCGCGGGCCTGTCCGCCGTCATCCTGGGCTCCGGTGGTGCCGCGGGCGCAGCGGTGGTGGGACTGATCCTCGGCAAGGCCGCTCGGGTCACGGTCGCCTCGCGCCGCGAAGACGTGGCGGAAGCGCTTGTCGACAGGATGCACGGTCGCACGCGCGACACGCTCCTTGACACGTGCGACCTGGGCGACGGCCTGCGAGCCGCCGTCGAGAGCGCTGACCTCGTGGTGAACGCCACGCCAGTGGGCATGGACGAGAACGACGTCAGCCTCGTGCCCGCATCGTGGCTGCACTGTGGGCAAGTCGTGGCCGACATGATCTACCGGCCGACGGACACCGTCCTTCTTCGCGAGGCGAGGAGCGCGGGCGCGCTCGCCTTCGGGGGCCTCGGCATGCTCGTGGCGCAGGGAGCGATCGCGATCGAGATCTGGAACGACTCCGCGACCATGTCCGCCCCGCGCGATGTCATGCGCGCGGCCGCGGAGGCCGAGCTGCTCCGCGCGGCACGACCCGGCGGGGGAGGCTGATCGTGGCTGCCGCATCGGGCAAGCGTCTCGGCAAGGTCCTCATGCAGGCGGGCGTCGCCACGCAGGAGCAGATCGACGAGGCACTGGCGGATGCCGACTCCCCGTCGCTCGCCGCCGCGCTGGTCGCCAAGGGAGTCGCCACCGACTCGCAGATAGCGCAGGCCGTGGCGGAGCAGATGGGGCTGCCCTTCGTCGATCTCGCCATGTACGAGATCGACCCGAACGCCGCTACCATGCTCGCCTCCGACCTGGCGAAACGCTACAACGTGCTGCCGATCGCGATCCAAGACGGGCGGCTCGTGGTGGCCATGTCGGATCCGGCGAACATCTTCGCTATCGACGACCTGCGGATCGTGACCGGGTACGAGATCCGGCCCGTGGTCTCCGCCGAGATCGACCTCATCCACGCGATCGAGCGATTCGGCGCCATGCAGGAGAACGTCGATGAGATGGTCGGCGACCTCGCGGACGCCGTCACCGTCCGTGGTGGTGTCGATGAAGAGGAGGAAGCCACCGACAGCGCGCCTGTCGCGCGGCTCATGAACGGGATCATCACCGAGGCGATCAGGCAGGGTGCGGGCGACATCTACATAGAGCCTCAGGAACACGATGTTCGTATCCGGTACCGCATAGACGGTGTGTGCTCGGAGGTCGTTCGCAGCCCGAAGAAGGTGCACCGTCAGTTGATCAGCCGGCTCAAGATCAGCGCCGGCCTCGACATCGCGGAGAGGCGCGTGCCGCAGGATGGCCGCTTCGGTGTCGTGCTCGACGGTCACGCTGTCGACTTCCGCGTCGCGATCCTGCCCACCGTCCAGGGCGAGATGTCGGTCATCCGGCTTCTCCGCCGGGACTCGATCATGATGTCGCTCAAGGATCTCGGCTTCCTCGAGCAGCCGCTTTCGCGCCTTCTCGAAGCGCTGAGCAAGCCGTATGGCTCGATCCTTGTGACCGGACCGACGGGCTCGGGCAAGTCGACGACCCTGTACGCCGCTATCAACGAGACCAACGACCCGACCACGAACCTCATCACGGTCGAGGACCCGGTCGAGTACAGGCTGGAGGGACTGAGCCAGGTACAGGTCAACGAACGAGCGGGACTCACGTTCGCGGCCGCCCTGCGATCGATCCTCCGCCAGGACCCGGACACCGTGATGATCGGCGAGATCCGGGATAAGGAGACCGCGACCATCGCAATCGAGGCGGCGCTCACCGGTCACCTCGTGCTGTCCACACTGCACACCAACGATGCGCCATCGGCGATCACGCGGCTGACGGAGATGGGGATCGAGCCGTTCCTGTCGGCCTCCGCCATCAACTGCGTGCTCGCGCAGCGCCTCGCACGCCGCCTGTGCCCCGAGTGCAAGGAGTCCTACACTCCCACTCAAGACGCCCTCGACCGTATCGGGTTCCCGTACGAAGAGGGCAACCTGCCGAAGTTGTACCGTGCCCGCGGATGCAAGAAGTGCAACAACCTGGGCTACAAGGGCCGGATGGGCATCCACGAGGTCCTCACCATGAGCGAGGAACTCGAGCGCATCGCCGTCAACCACGGGTCGTCGGACGAGCTCATGCGGCAGGCCGTCTCGGAGGGCATGGAGACGCTTCGGGACGACGGCTTCGCAAAGGTCGGGCTCGGCTACACTTCCCTCGAGGAGATCATGCGCGTGGTCGTCTGACCTCAGGCCACCCATGCATCCAAGCCACGACCTGCGCGTCCGTTGTTGTCCCGTCCTATTCGACGTGCGAAACTGCAGGGAGGACGCCTCCGGCGCGCCGGGGGTTTTGTTTCCCTGCGAACGGTTGCGCGGATCGTCAGTCCCGGTGGAGGTGGCGGCATTCATGGCAGACTCAGGCATCGGCGACTACTTCATCAGCGACGTCGAAGACGTGGGTGATGAGGACGACGAGCTATTGATCGCTCCGGTGGTCGTGGCGGCAGCGGTGCCGGTGGTCCCGGTGCGGCAGGCTGCGGCACCCGTCGTGGCACCGGCACCGACCGCACCTCGACAGGCCCCTCAGCCACCGATACAGGTGGCGCAGCCTGCCAGCGCGCATTCGCAAGCGGCGCGCCCGCAGGCTTCGACGCGGCCCGTGAGCCGCGAGGAGCAGCTGGTGGCCGCCCTCGACAACCTGATGGAGCACTCGCCGGATATCCAGGCAGCGGCGCTCGTGAGCCTCGATGGCTTCACGATGGCGTCGGCACTGCCGGCGGACATGCAGGAGGACCGTGTGGGCGCCATGTCAGCCGCCATACTCGGGCTCGGTGAGCGTGCGGCGGCCGAGCTCGGCCGCGGTCATCTGTCGCAGGTGTTCATCGAAGGGGAGCACGGCTACGTTCTCCTCATGGCTGCGGGGGACCGAGCGGTGCTGACGTCGCTCGCGGATCCGGGCGCCAAGCTCGGCCTCGTCCTCTACGACATGCGCGAAGCCGCTAACAGCATCGGCGAGATACTTCGATGACGGCCGCCCCGGATGGGGCCGGTTCGTCATCTGATGAAGAGGGGAAGCGGTAGCGCTCCATGGCACTGCGCGGCAACCTGAAGGACTTCAGCCTGCCTGACGTCTTCCAGCTCGTGACATTGAGCCGGAAGACGGGAGTGCTGCGCATCCGTCTCCGCGACGCGGAGGGCTCCGTGTGGTTCCGCGATGGCGAGGTATTCTTCGCCCAATCGAACTGGCACCGCGAGCCACTGGGCACACGGATGGTCGCCGCGGGCAAGATCGCGCCGAGCGGTCTGGCTCGTGCCCTCGAGGTGCAGAGCGACGAGCCCGAGACCGGCCGACGTCTGGGCCAGATCCTGGTCGACGAGGGCTACGTCAGCGAGAATGTGCTCGAGGCGTTCGTCCAGGAGCAGATCCAGGACACGATATTCGACCTCTTCCGCTGGGAAGAGGGGGACTTCGACTTCGAGCCTCTGCCGGATATGCCGGGCGAAGAGGACATCGGCCTGTCGGTCTCCATCGAGAACATCGTGATGGAGGGCTCACGCCGCCTCGAAGAGTGGAACCGCATCAAGAAGAAGATCCCGTCGATGGAACTCGTGTTCAAGATGGCGACGGCGCCTGGCGAGGGCACGTTCGACATCTCGCTCAAGCCCGCGGAGTGGAACCTCCTGCTCAACACGGACGGCACGCGTTCAGTCTCCGAGCTCGCGCGCGAGACCGGCCACACGGACTTCGAGGTCGCCCGGGTCGTCTACGGATTGTTCTCCGCCGGGCTGCTCGAGGTGGCCTCCGACGAGGAGGTCGAGCGGCTGCGGGCGGAGCGGGCGAGGCGCGAGACGAGGCTTGCGGCGCAGCGGGTCACCGATGGGGCGCCCGCAGTCGCGGCAGACGTTCCAGTGGCTCCTGTGGTCGAGGCTCCCGCGGAGACCGTGGCTGCCATCGCTCCCGCGGAGCCAGCGTCTTTCGGATCTTCTGAGACTGCGCGATCTGACATCTCCGTCCGAGAACCTGAGCCCGCAGCAGTGGACGTCATCGTAGAAGCCGAGCACGTGGTCGAGACCCCGGCCTTCTTGGCCGGACCGCAGGAGGCCCCGTCCTCCGACGACATGGCGATGTTCGAGCAGATGATCGGGGCGGTTCTCGAGACGCCGGTCCCCCGCTCGCTCGAGATGAGCGAACCCGAGAACGTCGAGGTCGAGCCGGTCACAGAGGAAGCTCCGCGCGAGGAGTACTACGTCCCGCCGGGGATCCCGCCTGCACCGATCGCCGAGGAACCGGAACCTGAGCCGGAGCCGGAGCCGGAGCTGGAACCCGAGCTGGAACCCGAGCTGGAACCCGAGCCCGAGCCCGAGCCGGAGCCGGAGCCCGAGCCGGAGCCTGAGCCGGAGCCGGAGCCGGAACCCGAACCTGCGCCGGAGCCGGAGCTCGAACCGGAGCCCGAGAGTGATCTCGCCGGTCTCCTGGACGAGTTGAGCGTGGACTCACAGCCGCCGGTTGCGGCGGAGATGCCGAAGTCCGGGAACGTCTTCGCTGGTCCGCCTGAAGAGGCGCCACTCGACGCGGAGGCGATGGTCGGTCTTCTTGCCCAGGCACCGGAAGTCGCATCAGAGCAGCAGGAGTCGTTTGAGCCAGTTCTTGGCAGGACGGGTGATTTCGCGACGGATCTCATGGCCATGGGGCTCGGAGAGCTGCCCGAAAGTCCGTCGACTGAGCCCTCTGCCCCCATGCACGTCGAGTCGGAGCAGGAGACCTTCTCCGACCAGGGACTCACGCTCGTGCCTCAGAAGCAGGATCTCAGCGACCTGCTGTCCAGTCTCGCCGAGGTGTCGCCGGAACCGGAACCGGAACCGGGCACGGCCCTCGAGGCCGAGGTGCTCGAGCCTGCTGGCGCCGCTGCGCAGTCGATCCACAGCGTCCCACCCTCGGAGATCGAACAAGACCCTCTTCTGGTCGATGATGTCGTGGAGTCGGCGGGTGTCATCTCGACGGACGCCTTCCTCGCCGACTTTGAGCAGGATGCATCGTTCGGCACGAGCATGGGCGACGAGTTGACCGCGCTCACTGGCGGCGGTAAGACGCGCCCCACCGCCAGCGTCAACCGGGTGCCCGAGCCCGCCGCGCCGGGTGTTCTGCATCGCGACGTCAGCGTGGACAAGGAACTGGTCCTCAAGATCATCGAGGGCGTCAGGAAACTCTAGGATGCGAAGGAGCTCGCCCCGATGCAGTCAGTGAAAGTCGTGGTGACCGGCCCTTTCAACGCCGGCAAGACGACGTTCATCAAGGCAGTCAGTGAGATCACCGTCTTGTCGACAGAGCGTCAGGTCACTGACGCGTCTGGCGGAAGTCACGGCGAGACGACCGTCGCGATGGACTTCGGGCGCATCACCGTCTCCGACGATGTCGTACTGTATCTGTTCGGCACGCCGGGACAGCAGCGCTTCTCGTTCATGTGGGAGACACTGTCCGAAGGCATGCTTGGCTTCGTCCTGCTCGTCGACGCGACGAGCCACGACTCCGTGAAGGAAGCCGTGGAGATGATCGAGTTCTTCACCGGGATGTCCGACGTGCCCTTCGTCGTCGCGGCAAACAAGGTCGCGGCCGATGACGAGGCGGCACTGCGATCGGTTCGCGAGCGCCTCTCTCTGGACCCGAGCGTTCCGCTGCTGCCGGTGAACGCTCGCGACCGTGAGTCGGTCAAGGGCGTGCTGCTCGGCCTTCTGTATCGGATCCTAGACAGCATGGCTTAGACGTGGACACGCGTCTTCTTATCTTGGTGGGTGCGGCGGCACTGCTGCTGCTGGCGTTGGTGTATCTCATCGAGACACTTGTGGCTTCGAGCCGCGCGAAGCGGGAGATCGCAGTCCTCGGACACGCGGCTCAGACGCTGGCCGGTCAGGTGGATCCCCAGCCGTCCGCAAGCCTCGAGACGCCGCTTGTCCTGGGCGATTGGACCGCTGTCGCCGGCCGGATTCCCGAGGTGCCGAGCGAAGTGGTCGCGCGGACCTCTCCAGCTGCGGTGCCCTTGCGTCCCCGCGAGGAATCCCCGAGCCCAGCCCCTCAGTCCGTGCCGGAGCCTGCTCCGGCTCACATCATCGAGTCCGTGGAGAGGTCTCTGTCGGGGGAGACCGTGCTGCTGCTCGAGGCCCCACCCGAGCCTGTGTCCCTAGAGGCGGTCCTGGCCGGTCTGGAGCTGCGGGCGGCTCAGGCGCGCTCTCGAACCATCGACGCTCCGGAGGAGCTCCTGCTCCCCGAGCATCTGAAAGTCCAGCCTTCGACCACGCGAGCTCCCGAACCGGCACGCGAAAGCCTGGAGGCGTCGCCGCCGGTCCCAGTGCCTGTTGTGGCTCCGGTCGTCGAATCCGTACCGGTGGCTCCGGTCGCCGAAATCATAGCTGTGACGACCCCCGTTGCCGAACCCGCACTCCTGACGCCGCCTGCTCCGATCGTCCCAGCCGCGGAACGCCCCGGCGCCGTGGCGCATCCGATCCCAGACCTGGCCGCCGTGCGGGCGCCCTCCGCATCGCGACATATCGCGGCTTCGTCCGAGACCCCACGTGACTACGCGATGGTCGCCGCGGTGGAGCTCCAGTTCGACGATGAGGGCCCGCGAGTCGGGATCAGATCGGGCACCCGGGCGTACCTGGAGTTCCAGCGGATAGCCGACGTCTTGTGGGCCGACCTGGATCGCTCCAGAGCCGGGCGATGATCGGCGGCGCCCAAGGTAGTGGCGTCCTGTCCCGATAGGGCCTTGTGTCGTACCATTGGGTGCAAGCGCGCGCACGCTCGCTGCTGTGACCGTCATCACTCGCCCGGAGGGTCGTCGCACCGTGGCACAAGCTGGAGAGCGTCTCGGCCAGCTCCTCATGAAGGCCGGGATCATAACCGAGGGGCAGCTCAACGATGCCCTCGAGGTTCACAAGGCCACGGGCAGCCCGCTGGGGCGTGTCCTCGTGGAACTCGGCTATGCCACCCAAGGCGCGATCCTGTCGGTGATGGCGCGGCAGATCGGGATCCCCTATATCGATTTCGCGGAGCGGAATCCTGACCCGGTGGCGATCGCCGCCGTTCCCAAGGAGCTGGCCCAGCGCTACGTCCTGATGCCCGTCGCCTTCGACGAGGAGGGGCGGCTGGTCGTGGCGATGGCGGACCCTCAGAACGTCCTCGCCCTCGACGACCTCAGGATCATCACCGGCTACGAGATCCGTCCCGGGATCTCGACCAAGGACGACATCCTGATCGCGATCGAACAGGCGTACAAGGTCGCGCAGCATACGGACGACTCGGACTTCGGCGCCAGCGCCAGCGACCTCAGCCGCGATGACCTGGAAGCGCTCACCGAAGTCACGTCGGACGCTCCGATCGTCAAGATCGTCAACTACATCATCACGAAGGCCGTCGCCGATCGCGCATCGGACATCCACATCGAGCCTCAGGAGCGGGACCTGCGCGTCAGGTACCGCATCGACGGAGTGCTCCATGAGGTCATGCGAAGCCCGAAGTCGGTCCAGCAGTCCATCATCAGCCGGTTCAAGATCATGGCGGACATGGACATCGCGGAAGCGCGAAGGCCGCAAGACGGTCATACCGCGATGACGGTCGACGGGCACAACCTCGACTTCCGCGTCTCGACACTCCCGACCGTCTACGGAGAGCGGGTCGTGCTCCGCATCCTTCGCAAGGACTCGATCATGCTCAGGCTGTCCGACCTCGGCTTCCTGCCGCGGTCGCTCGAGCGCTTCGAGTCGTCGTTTCGCAAGCCGTACGGAGCCATCCTCGTCACCGGCCCGACCGGGTCCGGCAAGTCGACCTCGCTGTATGCCGCGATCAACGTGCTCAACGAGGTGCACCGTCATATCCTGACCGCCGAGGATCCGGTAGAGTACCGCCTCCCGGGCGTCAACCAGATCCAGACCAACCCGAAGGCCGGCCTCACGTTCGCGGGGGCGCTGCGCTCCTTCCTTCGCTGCTCGCCCGACGTGATCCTCGTGGGTGAGATCCGCGATCAGGAGACCGCGAAGACGGCAATCGAAGCGGCTCTGACGGGCCACCTCGTGCTGTCCACCCTGCACACCAACGACGCTCCGGGAGCCATCACGCGGCTCACCGAGATGGGTGTCGAGCCGTTCCTGATCTCATCATCGGTGGACTGCGTGCTGGGGCAACGCCTCGCGCGCAAGTTGTGCGACGACTGCAAGGAGGAGTACACGCCGAACAAGCAGATGTGCCTGGACGCCGGCTTCCCCGCGGACAACCTTCCCGACAAACTGTGGCGAGCGGTCGGATGCAAGCGGTGCGGCGGGACCGGGTACCGCGGCCGCATGGGCGTCCACGAGGTCATGCTCATGTCCGAAGAGATATCGCGACTCACGGTCGAGGAGGCGACGGCTGAGAGGATCAAGGCGGTCGCCATCGAGGAGGGTATGATGCCGCTGCGCCAGGACGGCTTGGAGAAGTGCCGGATGGGCCGCACCTCAGTGGAAGAGATCGTGCGCGTGATCGTCTAGCGAAGGCGCTCATCCTATACTGGGCGCGAACGCGGCTCGCAGACGTCTATAATCGGATCGGTCGAAGAACGGTCGAGGATCCGGACCCGTCCGCTGCGGCGGGGGACTCGTTCAATGAATAGGGAGCGAAGCGACGGTGGCCACGTACAAGTACACGGTGCGCGACAAGAGCGGCAAGACCGTCACAGGAACCCTTGAAGGCGATACCCGCGACGCGGTGAG
>JANYJF010000017.1 GCA_025361885.1 Coriobacteriia bacterium | reverse complement strand
TCCTCGTCGATCACGTCTCCCCACGGCACGTAGTGGCTCACGTCGGCGATGTGGACCCACAGCCGGAAGCCGCCCTCCTCGCGCACGAGTGAGATCGCGTCGTCGAAGTCGCGGGCGTCCACGGGGTCGATGGTGATGGTGAACAGGTCGCGAAGGTCCTGACGGCCCGCGTCCATCCGTGCGGGCACGGCCTCGGGGATGGCGTGCGCCGCGTCCTCCACCTCACGCGGGAACTCCGTGCGAAGGTTGTGCTCGCGGATGACGATCTCGACGTCCACGCCCGGAGCGTCCGGCAACCCGAGCACCTCATCGACCTCACCCTGCGCGACACGCCCCGGCGTCGGGTAGCGCGTGATCCGCACGACCACGATGTCGCCGGTCTTAGCCTCGCCGAACGAGCCGCGGTCGACCATGACGTCGCCGCGGATACGGCGGTCGGTGGGCGTGATGAGCGCGACGCCGCCCTGCTTCTCGAACCGTCCGACGATCGTGCGATTGGTCCTCTCCACGACCGCCATGACCTCCCCGGCCGCGCGACCACCACCAGCACCGCCGCCCGATCCGACGCCGCCACGGCCACGGCCGCCCGCTCCGCGCCTATCGGCCGGCGCTCGACGGGTCGCCGAGAAGACCCGCACCTCCACGATATCGCCGTGCATGGCGGTGCCGAGGTCGCTGGCCGCCACGTACACGTCACCCCCCGGCGTCTTCACGAAGCCGTAGCCGTTGCGGGTGACGGAGACGCGACCCGTGTGGACGCCCTTGTCACGTCGCACCGTCCACGAGCCGGGCTTGGTCTCCACGATGTTGCCGGCGGCGGCCAGGGCGGTCATCGTGTCGGCGACCTGCTCGGCGGTGACTCGCTTGTCCGCCAGCTCGCGCGCAACGTCGGAGACCGTTCTAGGCGTGCCTCCGGAAGACTTCAAGAACTTGAGGACGAGCTTGCGTACCTTCACGCGTGCCTCCTTGGTGACACCTGCGTCCTGTCCCATCCAGCATACCCGCCGGCGGGCTCCGTGCCGTCGACCGGGTGGTAGAATCGGTGTATAGTCCCACCTTCACCCGGCACGCTGGAGGCTTCCATGGAGCGTCGAATCGATCTCGCAAGCTGTCTAGTCCACAATGGGACCGTGGCCGATCCGCGCGACATGCTGCGCGCTCTCGAGACCCTCGAAACCCTCAAGTACCGCCAGATCGTCGACGGCGAGGTCATGGCCGAGGGCGAAGCAGCCCTTGTGAAGCTCATGGCAGAGCCGGCCGGCTCCACCATCCTGGTAAACGGGTGCCTGTTCCTCAACGTGTTCTCGTTCCGCTACCTCACGTTCACGACGGCCGACGACGGCACGTGCACGTTCGAGCTTCGGAGCGACGGCATGACGCTTGTGCTGGAGCCCGTCGACGACCCCGACGCACCTGCCACGGAGCGCGTTCCCGTGCGGCTGCTGGAGGGCACGGCGTTCGACTCCGAGTCGTTCGTCACGCTCGACGACGAGGACGAAGAGGACTAGGACGCACGACCGACGACGGCCTGTGGGTCAGCGGTCCAGCCAGCGCGAAGGCATCTCGCGCGCCCACACGCTCAGCGCCAGAAGCGCCAGAGCCGCCACGGCGATCCCCAGCTTGTAGCCGACGACGTCCCGGACGCCCGTGGCGCTCAGTGGGTACAGATACAGGTGCTGCAGCGGCCCTTGGAACACGCGGGTCACCGCGTGCGACTGCTCCACTGCCCACACCGTCAGCGCTGCGGCGATCGCGGTCGTCTCGCTGGACGTGACAACCGAGGTCGCATACGCCAGCGCACCGAGCATCAGCATCGGACCGAGCGAGATGGCCGTCGCCGCGGGCAGGCTGAGCCCGGCCGCGCGACTCCACATGACTCCTAAGACCACGGAGAGGCCCAGCGAGGCGAGACCGCACACAGCGAGCCTCCGCGCCTGGATGCGCCACGAGCGCGGCGCGCTCGCGATGAACTCGCGGCACACCGTGACCCGCGCCGACAAGTGACCGCCGCGTGAGTCGGACAGCGCCCGGATGTTGTTGGCCATCTTGACGTAGCTGGGGCGGCCGCCCTTCAGCGGGCGCAGCGAGTCCTGCACCTCAGGCGGGCCGTCGATGCCGATTAGCACGCCGATCTTGTGCTCGTTCAGGAAAGCGCGCGCCTCCGCGTCGAGGAGCGTGGCGTTACCTCAGTGCGCGGCGTCCGTCGTTGGTCTTGCGTTCCAGATTCGCCGTCGGCCCCCGCATTCCTGCCATGTCCAGTCCGACCCGATCTCGCGAGCAGGAACAGGGGCGCGATAGGTCGAATAGGACGGGCAGGGCGTGACGACGTCACATGCGGGTATCGTCGCGCCGGCCGGGTCCGATCGGACCCGGATCACCACTCTCGGCCGGGGGATCGATGGGCGCGAGCATAGAGGTCAGGGACCTCCATAAGGAGTACCACCTTGGCAAAGTCTCGGTGCCCGTGCTCCGTGGCGTCTCCTTCGATGTGGCACCCGGTGAGATCGTCGCCATCATGGGACCGTCGGGCTCGGGGAAGTCGACCCTGCTCAACCTCATCGGCGGGCTCGACGAGCCCACGAGCGGCCGCCTGGTGGTGGGCGACCACTCCGTGCCCGAGCTGGGCGAGCGCGAACGGGCACGCTACCGCCGCGACGAGGTGGGCTTCGTTTTCCAGTCTTTCAACCTGATCCAGTCCCTGACTGCGCTTCAGAACGTCGAGCTCCCGCTGATGTTCTCGGGCGTACCCGCCAAGAAGCGCCAGGCGCACGCCGCCGAGCTGCTGGCCCGCGTGGGCCTTGACGACCGCTCGGGCCACATGCCCCCGGAGCTCTCCGGGGGCGAACAGCAGCGGGTCGCGATCGCGCGGGCGATGGCGGCGGGGCCGCGACTCATCCTCGCCGACGAGCCCACCGGCAACCTCGACACCCCCAACGGGCTCAAGATCCTCGAACTGCTCCGTGAGATGAACCGGGACGAATCGCTGACCGTGCTGCTCAGCACGCATGACGCGAACGTCGCCGGTCTGGCCGACCGCATCATCACTGTCAGAGACGGCATGTTGTGGGGTGATCCTTCGTGAGGACAAACAAGTTGGCCGCGATCGTGGCCTTGGCGCTCATGCTGGTGGTACCGGCGACGGGCTTCGCGGCCAGTCCGCCGGTACTGATGGTCGGTGGGTACAGCACCGCGCCTGCGGACATCTCCGCTGGCGGGCACTTCCGGTTGTCGATCACCGTTGAGAACGGGACCGAAGGGAAGGCCACCAACGTGCTCGTGCGTCTGGGGGCCGCCGCTCCAACGCCCGCCACGGCCGCGGACGGCGCCGCCGTGGCGGGCTCGTCGCAGAACCCGTTCGCGGTCCTCTCCCGCAGCGACGCGCGGTACGTGGGCACCGTCAAGGGTCGCGGCACGTCGACGGTCGACTTCGACCTGATCGCCGATCCTCGCATCGGTCCGGGTGCCTACGTGATCCCGGTGACGATCGACTACGACGCACCTGGCGGCCATCGCACGGAGATCCAGCACGTGGGCGTGGTCGTGACTCGACCCACCACGTTCGACGTGAACGGCCTCGACGGGCTCGGTACGTTGAAGAGCGGCGCCTCCAAGAGCGTGAAGGTCGAAGTGGTCAACTCGAGCCCGTACCCGGTCAAGGGTGTCTCATTCGAGCTCAAGGGCAGCGGCGTCAAGGTGGCTCAGGGCCGCATGTTCGTGGGCCGGCTGGACCAGAGTGACGGCGAGGTGCTGGAGAGCCGGGTCACCGCGGCGTCGGCGGGGCAGCAGCGCCTGACCCTGACGATCACCTACATCGACGACTTCAACCGGACCCAGACCATGACGAAGGAGTCGATAGTGACGATCACCGCGTCGGCCGACGACGGCTCCGCAGCGGCCTCGAAACCGGTGGCTCCTCCCCAGAGCTTCTGGGCATCCATCGCGGGCTTTTTCGGGTTCGGCGGCTGATCCGTGCTCCTTCGCGACCTTCTGGGGACCGTCGCGGTCAACCTTCGCCGGCTGCGATGGCGTCTCGCGCTCACGGTGCTCGGCGTGCTCGTGGGCACGTCGTCGGTGCTGCTGTTGCTCTCGCTCGGGCTCGGCGTCCAGCGGGCCCTCGACGACTCGTTCACACAGGTGGGCGTCGCGACCCGGGTCATGGTTCAGCCGCCCGACCCCACGGCGCCAGCGCCGGCCGCCAACACGACCTCGATGGTGCGGCACCGCGCAACCCCGAGCTTGGACGACCGCGCGGTGCGACGCATCCGCATGCTCGAAGGCGTCGGCGCGGTGATCGGACGGAGCGACCTGGCGATACCGAGCTTCACGTTCGGCGACTGCCAAGGAACCCCCGTGGGCGCCGGGGTGCGCTTCGCGGACTTCGAGCGTTTCGGCTACAAACTGGCGTCGGGCCGGCTCCCCACCTCCGAGCATGAGTGCATCGTAGGTGCGGACGTGGCCAAGAACATGAAGCCCGTGAGGCCGGATGCCCCGGAAGCCACCAAGACGCCGGTACTCCTCGACAGGCGCCTCACGGTGTCCCTCCTCGCCGGTGCGGGTACGGCCAACGCCGCTTCGACGGACGTGAAGGTCCGGGTCGTGGGCGTCCTTCGCCCGATGGACTTCGAGACCGACATGTCTCTGTTCTTCCCGCTGGGCTTCGGAGAGGACACCGCCGCGGGGGTGGCGAGTGCCAGCAGCGACGTTCCCTACACGAGCATCCTGGTCCGAGCGGCATCGCCGGCAGCCGTCCCGGCCGTGGTGACGAGCCTGAAGGACGCCGGCTACGGCGCCACGTCGTTCGCGGACCAGGCGAGTTCGCTCAGCACCGCGATGCTGCTGGTCCAACTGGCGCTCGCGGGCATCGGCGGCATCACGCTGTTCGTGTCCGCCTTGGGCATCGCGAACACCATGACGACCGCCATCTTGGAGCGCACACGGGAGATCGGCATCATGATGGCCCTTGGCGCCTCACGCGGTCAGATCCTGGCCCTGTTCCTGACCGAGTCAGCCGTCATCGGCGTGATGGGCGGGGTGACCGGCCTGCTGCTGTCCGTAGGCATAGCGGCGATAGCCAACTCCCTGCTCGCCGAGACCGTGAGCAACGCCACCGGGGGCACCTTGGGACAGGTCGGCCTGCTCTACATCCCCGCATGGCTGGCCGTCTTCGCAGTGGTCTTCGCCGGATCGATCGGCCTTCTGGCCGGAACGGTGCCGGCGGTGCGCGCCTCGCGGCTCAGCCCGCTGCAGGCCATACGCCACGAATAGTCCGTCAGGGCGCGGCGGCTGCCCCGCCTACCCGCGTGTCTCCAGGTCCCCGGATGTCGCTACTTGAAGAGCTTACGCAGCTCTTCGAGCGCGCGTGTCAGCTGCGTGTCTGTCTCGGGCTTGGATTGCAGCTTCGGCTCCATCTCCACCACGACGTCCGGGGTGACGCCCTTCTTGTTGATGACCCGCTTCTTCGGCGTCAGGTAATGCGCGGTCGTCAGCTTGACCGCACTTCCGTCACCGAGCGGACGGAGCGTCTGGACACTTCCCTTGCCGTAGGACTTGACGCCCACGATGACGGCGCGCTTGTAGTCTTGCAGCGCGCCGGCCACGATCTCAGAGGCCGAGGCGGAGTTGTCGTCCACCAGCACCACGAGCGGCTTGTCCGTGGCGACGGCACCGGTGGCGCGCTGCTCCTGCTCGGGCGCACCACGCTCGTCGACCCGCACGATCACGCCGTCGGCGACGAACAGCGACGCCACGTCTATCGCGGAAGTCAGTAACCCGCCCGGGTTCTCGCGGAGGTCGAGCACGTAGCCCTTGGCACCCTTGGCCGCGAGGTCGGCGATCGCCTTGCGCGTGTCGTCGGCGGAGCGCTCGTTGAACGACCACATGCGGATGTACCCGACGTCCCGTCCGATCATCTTCGGCTCGACGTTGGGCATCACGATGATGTCGCGAACGATCTTGACCGAGATGAGGCCGGCGGTGCCCGCGCGCTCCAGGCCGATGGTCACTGTCGTGCCTTTGGGACCGCGTATGCGCTCGGAGATCTGGTCCGTGGTCTGCTTCGCGGTGGGCTTGCCATCGACCTCGGCGATAACGTCGTCGGCCTTGACGCCGGCCTTCTCGGCCGGGGTGCCGGGCAGAACTCGTGCGATGGTCGCCTTCTCGTTCTTAAGACCGAAGGTCACACCGATGCCGCCGAACTGCCCGGTGGTCTCCTCGAGCATCTGCGAGTACGCCTTCTTGTCGTAATAGTGCGCGTACGGGTCGCCGAGCGACTCGAGCATGCCACGCACCGCGTTCGCGGTGATCGACTCCTCGGATGACGGCTCGAGGGCGCCGGCGCGGATGATCCCGTCGACCTTGCTGACCGTGGAGGTGAGCGTGTTGGAACCGGATGAGGTCGGCACCACCGCGGCGCCGGCGGACAGGCGACCGAACAGGGTGCCGCCGATGAACGTCGCGGACACTACGATGATCGCGAGCATGGTGGCGATGACCGCCTTGAAGGTGCGATCCACTTCGAGTTCCTAACTGGTGTGTGCGGATATTCGCGAAGTCGCGACTAGACCTTCAGGTAGCGACGGGTGGCCGCGCCGGAGCCCAGCAGCCCGATGACGATGCCCGAGAGCAACAGGAGTGCCGACAGCTGACCAAGGGCCGCCGACGTGATCGTCACCGGAAGGAAGCGCAGCGTCGACTGCAGCCACGGCACGATGAACGACTGCGCCAGCACCAGCGTCAGTATCGCCAACAGGGCGCCGAGGGTCGACTGGATCACGCCCTCCATCAAGAACGGGGTGGAGATGAACCAGTTCGAGGCGCCCACGAGCCGCATGATTCCGATCTCGCGGCGTCGCGAGTAGATGGCGAGGCGGATCGTGTTGCCGATCAACACGAGGCTGACGATGAACAGCAGGACCATGAAGACAGCCACGAACAATCGCACGACGTTCGTGGCCTGGAACAGCCTGTCGACGACCTCCTGGGCGTACTTGATGTCATCAGCCTCGGGGTTCCCGGGGTTCTTGATGACCTTGGCCAGGTTCGCGTCCGCCTCGATGGTCTTGACGACCTCGCGCACCTGCCGCGGATCGACGAGACTGACCTCCAGCGAGGCCGGGAGTGGGTTGCCGCGGAGCTGTTCGACGAGCTGCGGCACGTTCTTGGTCCGCTCCTTGAACTTCTCGAGAGCCTGGGCCTTCGAGACGTAGTCGACGCCCTTGATGCGCTTGTCGGCCACGAGGTTCTGCTGGAGGGACTGAACATCCGCCGGAGCGGCTCCATCCTTGAGGAAGACGGAGATCGAGACCTTTTGCTCGAACGATGACACGACCTTGTTCAGCAGCGTGCCGGTCAGGAAGAACGCGCCCATCACGAGCAGCGAGATGTAGATGATGGTGACGGCCACGAGGCTCATCACCCAGTTGCGGCGGAACGATTGGAACGCCTCGCCGACGAAGTAGCCCGGGTTAATCCCCATAGCCGTACACACCCCTGCTCTGGTCGCGGATGATCCTGCCGTTCTCCAGGGCGATGACGCGCTTGCGCATGGAGTCGACCATCTCCCGGTCGTGGGTGGCGATCAGGATCGTGGTGCCGGTCTTGTTGATGCGGTTGAGCAGGCTCATGATGCCCAGCGACGTGGCCGGGTCGAGGTTCCCCGTCGGCTCGTCGGCCAAGAGCATCGGCGGCCTGTTGACGAAGGCGCGCGCGATGGACACGCGCTGCTGCTCGCCGCCCGATAGCTCATCGGGGTAGCTGTCGACCTTCTCCTCGAGTCCCACGAGCCGGAGCACCTCGGGGACCTGCGTGCGGATGACGTGCTTGGAACGCCCGATGACCTCCAGTGCGAAGGCGACGTTCTCGTAGGTCGTCTTGTTCGGCAGAAGCTTGAAGTCCTGGAACACGCAGCCGATGTTGCGGCGCAGGTACGGGACCTTCCAGTTCTTCATCTTCACGACGTCTTGGCCCGCGACCGTGATCTCGCCCGTGGAGGGCAGGATCTCACGGAGCAGGAGCTTGATGAATGTGGACTTCCCCGAGCCGGAGTGGCCCACCAGGAAGACGAACTCGCCCGAGCCGATCTCGACGTCGACGTCGGCCAACGCGGGCTTGTCAGCAGCGTACTTCTTGCTGACGTTCCTCATGGATATCATGGGATGCTCCATCCTATTGCGGCGATTCCCAGCGCGTATGGTACCAAATGGGGCTGCTCAGAACGCGGACTCCACGCAATCACCACACGTGACGACTGCTCGTCACGCCTTTCGGGCGACAGCTTTGCGCGCGGCTATCGCGACGTCTTCGGCGGTCAGGCCGAAGTGCCGCATCAGCTCCTCAGGCTCGCCGGACGTGCCGAAAGAGTCGCGGACACCTATGCGCTCGAGGATCATCGGAGCGTTCTCGCCCAGAAGTTCAGCAACCGCCGAGCCGAGTCCGCCGATGATGCTGTGCTCCTCGCACGTGACGACGGCCCCGGTGGCTCGCGCGGCCGCCAGGATCGTGGGTCCGTCGAGCGGCTTGATCGACGACACGTCGATGACCGTGGCGGCGATCCCCTCGCCCGCGAGGAGGTCGGCGGCTGCGAGCGCACGCTCGACCATCACGCCGCACGCGGCGAGCGTGACATCCGCCCCCTCGCGCAGGACGTATGCTCGCCCGATCTCGAAGACGAAGTCCTCGCCGTGCACCTGCGGAAGGGCCATGCGGCCGAGGCGGATGTAGAACGGCCCTTGGGCGGAGGCCGCTGCTCTGATGGCGCCCTTAGCGGCCCGGTAGTCCGCCGGCACGAGCACGCGCATGTTCGGGAGCACGCGCATCAACGCGATGTCCTCGAGCATCTGGTGGCTGCCTCCGTCAGGGCCGACCGTCACACCCGCATGTGTAGGGGTCAACTTGACGTTAAGGTTCGCGTAGCACACCGAGTTGCGGATCTGGTCGTAGGCGCGGCCGGTCGCGAACACCGCGAACGAGCCGGTGAACGGCGTCATGCCCCCCGCAGCCAGGCCGGCCGCCGTCCCCATCATGTTCTGCTCGGCGATGCCCACGTCGAAGAACCGTTCCGGGTACTTGGCCGCGAACTTGGCGGTCGTCGTCGACTTCGCGAGGTCAGCGTCAAGGGCGACGATGTCGTCGCGGCCCTCGGCGGCAAGCTCGAGCAGTGTCTCGCCGAGTGCCTCGCGGGTGGCTCTCTTGTCGGACATGGGACCTCCGGGTCGGTGGCGGCTAGCGGGCGATCGGCAGGACGCGGACAGGTGCGGTCGAGCCGGTCACTCGAGCTCTCCCAGCGCGGTGGCGCACTCATCGGCCGAGGGAGCGCGACCGTGCCAGTCGCAGTTGTTCTCCATGAACGAGACGCCCTTGCCCTTCATCGTCTGCGCGACGATCGCCACGGGCCCGTCCGTGTGGCGCGAGGCTTTCTCGAACGCGTCGAGCAGCGAGTCGACGTCGTGGCCGTCGCAGCCGATGACGAACCAGCCGAACGCCGAGAACTTGTCGCCGACCTCGCTGACGTCCATGACCTCGCTCGTGGGGCCGTCGATCTGCAGACCGTTGCGGTCGATGATCGCGATGACGTTCCCGAGGTCGTAGTGCGCGGAGAGCATCGCCGACTCCCACACCTCGCCCTCCTGCAGTTCGCCGTCGCCCAGCAGGCAGTACACGCGAGAGTCCGTGTTCCCCTGCAGACGCAGGGCGAGCGCGAGGCCGTTGGCCAGCGCAAGGCCCTGTCCGAGCGAGCCCGTGGACACCTCGACGCCGGGGACCTTCCGCATGTCGGGATGACCCTGGAGCATCGAGCCCAACTTGCGCAGCGTGGAAAGCTGCTCCCGTCCGAAGTAGCCGGCCTCGGCCAGCGCGGAGTACAGGACCGGCGCGGCGTGCCCCTTGGACAGGACGAAGCGGTCGCGGCCCTCCCACGCGGGATCGTCGGGCCGGTGGCGCATCACGCCGAAGTACAGAGTCGAGACGATCTCCGCGGCGGACAGCGACCCTCCGGGATGTCCCGATCCCGCGTCCGCGACCATCTGCACGATGTCGCGGCGCATCTGCCGGGCGTGTGCGGCTATCGCCTCGGTGTCGGTTCCTGTCACTTGCCGGCCTCGCTTCCCTGGAAGTCCTTGAACCCTTCGCCGAGCGCTTCGTGAACGTCTGAGATGATAAGGAATGCGCTTGGGTCGACCGTGTGCACGAGCGCCTTGAGGTCATCTATCTGCCGACGGGAGACGACGCAGAAGATGATCTCGCGTCGCTGACCGGAGTATAGCCCACGCCCCTCGAGCCCGGTGGCTCCGCGGCCGAGTTCCGTGAGGATGGCCGCCGCGATCTCATCCGAATGCTCGGAGATGATGTAAGCCGCCTTCTCCACCGAAATGCCGTCCTGGACCACATCGATCGTGGTGCCGGTGATGAACACCGCGACAGCGCCATACAGCGCGAAGGTGGGCCCGAAAGCCAGACCGGCCACGACCAGCACGAATGCGTCGATGGCGAGCATGAGCTGCCCCACACCGAACGAGAGCCTGCGCGTGAGCAACTGCGCCAAGATGTCGGTGCCGCCGGTGTTGCCGCCGGCTTTGAACACCATGCCCATCCCGAGGCCCGTGAGGGCGCCGCCCCACAGCACCGCGAGCAGCATGTCGTGCGGGGCCATGTTGCGGGTGAACGGCATGAGCGCCTCGATGGCCACCGACAGTCCGACGGCTCCGTATACCGTCTTCGCCAGATAGCGCCAGCCGCGTGCACGGAACGCGATGACGAGCAGCACGCCGTTGAAAGCGAGCATGGTCCAGCCGACAGGCAGGACGATGCGGCCGCCAGTCCACGAGCGCACCGTGTAGAAGATGACCGTCGACAGCCCGGACACACCGCCCGCGGCGATCTTGTTGGGGATCAGGAACGAGTCGAGCGCCCAAGCGGTCAGCAGGATGCCGACCGTCATCCAGAAGAAGTCGCGCACGCGGCGCGACTTGAGCACCCTCTGCGTGTTGACGAGCGTCTTGCGGACCATATCGTTACCACTCCCCTCCCGCATCGAGGCGAGGACGCTCGCGACGTGCGAGCAGGAACTCGAGCACGCTGGCCGCGTCGCGGTTCACCAGCCGCTCCCGCGTGAAGCCGAGCTCCTCGGCGATCGCCACGGCGGCGTCGAAGCGGCCCACATGCAGGTGGTAGTGCGCGTCAGAACCGATGGCGACGCTCGCGCCGGCCGCAAGCGCAGCCTGCGCGAACTCGCGCTCCCGCGCCGCGGACGTCGAGCGTCCGGAGGTGGCTGAGAAGCTGTGGTCGTTGAGCTCGAGTATCACTCCGCGGTCAACGGCCGCCGTCACGACTGTCTCGAGCTCGAGTGGGAACTCGTCCTCGTTGCCCGGATGCGTGATCATGTCCACCAGCGGGTTCGCGAGGACCCGCAGCAATGCGCGGGTGTTGCGGGCGCGATCGCGCTCGTCGAAGCCGGTGAGCGGGTGGAAACCGACAGCGACGAAGTCGAGCATCGCCAGTATCTCGTCGGGGAGGTCGATGCCGTTCTCGCTCGTGGGCGAGACGTTCGCCTCGCACCCTTTCAGGATGCGGACGCCGCCGAGGATGCTCGGCACCACCTTGAAGTTCCAGAAGTACCACGGGTGAGCGCCCTGAGGCACCGACGGTCCGTGGTCGCACACGGCGATGAGCTCCAGCCCCCTGTCACGCGCAGCCATCGCCAGTTCCGTCACGGTCGAGTAGCCGTGGCCGGAGGCCATCGTGTGCGTGTGCAGGTCGGCGAGCAGCTGCAAGCCTAGCCCCCCGCCCCGGCCGCGGACAACTGCTCCGCCACCCGCCAGCGGTGGAAGCCGACCACGAAGTCGTCGATGCCGCCGTCGAGCACCGCGCTGACGTTGCCGGTCTCCACGTCGGTGCGGTGGTCCTTGACCATCTGGTACGGGTACAGCACGTAGCTGCGGATCTGGCTGCCGAAGGCGATGTCCATCTTCTCGCCGCGCAGGGCGTCGACCTCCGCGTCGCGCTCGGCCTTCTTCATCTCGTAGACCCTGGCGCGAAGGATCTTCATCGCCGAGTCCTTGTTCTTGAGCTGGCTCTTCTCGTTCTGGCAGGTCACCACGATGCCCGTCGGGATGTGCGTGATGCGAACCGCGGAGTCGGTCGTGTTGACCGACTGGCCGCCGGGGCCGGAGGAGCGGTAGACGTCCACCCGGATGTCCTCGTCGCGGATGTCGACCTCGATCTCATCGGGGAGGACCGGCATCACATCGATGCGGGCGAAGGTCGTCTGGCGGCGCTTCTTCTCGTCGGTGGGGCTGATGCGCACCAGGCGGTGGACGCCCTGCTCGGAGGTCAGCATGCCGTACGCGTTGCGGCCGTGGATGGTGAGCACCGCGCGCTCGATGCCGAGTTCGACGCCACGGGGCGCGTCGTTGAGGTCGACCTTCCACTTCCGCGCCTCAGCGTACTTGGTGATCATGCGCAGCAGCATCTCGGCCCAGTCCTGCGCCTCGAGCCCGCCGGCGCCCGGGATGATGGTGATGATCGCGTCCTCGTGGTCGAACTCGCCGGTGAACCAGGTGCCGAGTTCGAGGTCAGCGAGGCGGCGCGCAAGGCCCTTGAGCATGACGTCGCGCTCGCGGGCCAGCTCGGCGTCATCGTCGGCGACAGCGAGTTCGTTGGAGACATCGGCCTCTTCGACATCGTCGGCTATCGCCTCATACGTGGCGATCTCATCGCGGATCTCGGCTGCCTTGCGGCTGGTGGACTGCGCCGTGGCCTGGTCGCCCCAGAAGCCGGGCTCGCCAGCCTTCGCCTCGAGAACCTCGGCCTCGGCGCGCTTGTCCTCGAGATGCAGGTATTCCCCGATGCGCACGACGCGCGCCCGGACCTCGGCTATCTCCTGGGATCGATCCTCTGCCATCGCCCTAGTTCGCCGCCGCCCCGTGACACTTTTTGAACTTCTTCCCGCTACCGCACGGACACGGGTCGTTGCGCCCGCAGTTCGCGTAAGGGTCGGTCTTGTCCTTGACCTGCGGCACGGTCATGCCGCCACCGACGGCCGCGGATGCCTGCGCGATCGCCTCGGGCGAAGGACCGGCCACGCCGCTCGCGGCGGCAGCGGCAGCGGCGCTCGAGAAGATCGACTGCTCGGACGGCGCGCTGTAGCGCACGGCGTCCATGGGCGTGGGGACGCGCGCGGGCTCGAGCACCACTTGGATGTGCAGGATCGTGCGAAGGAAGTCCTCCTCGATCTGCGCGACCAGGCCGCCGAACATGTCGTAGGCCTCCTGCTTGTACTCCACAAGCGGGTCGCGCTGGCCCATCGCGCGCAGGCCGATGCCCTCCTGCAGGTAATCCATCTCGAGCAGGTGGTCCATCCAGCGAGTGTCGATGACGCGCAACATGACCTGGCGCTCGAGCTCACGCAGGTTGTCGGGACCGAGCTCGACCTCCTTGGCGTTGTAGCGCGTCAGCGCCTGCTCGGCCAGCTCGATGGCCAAGGAGTGCGGGTTCTCCGCTTCCTCGCGCATCGACATCACGTCCAGGTCCCCGCCGGTCAGCTCCACGAGCCACGACCTGAGGCCATCCCAGTCCCACTCCTCGGAGTAGGTACGCTCGGGACAGAACATCGCCACGCCCTCAGTGATGGTCGACTCGAGCATGGTCTCCACCCGAGCGTGGATGTCCTTGCCCTCGAGGATGGCGTTGCGCTCGCCGTAGATGACCTCGCGCTGCTTGTTCATGACGTCGTCGTATTCCAAGACGTGCTTCCTGGCTGCGAAGTTCATGGTCTCTACCTGGTGCTGCGCGCTCTCGATCGCCTTGGAGACCAGGCCCGCCTGGATGGGCATGTCGTCCGGGATCTCCGTGCTCTCCATCAAGCGGCCGATGCGGTCCATCCGATCGCCGCCGAACAGGCGCATCAGGTCGTCCTCGAGCGAGAGGTAGAACTGGCTCAGGCCCGGGTCGCCCTGGCGGCCGGCGCGGCCACGAAGCTGGTTGTCGATACGGCGCGACTCGTGGCGCTCGGTGCCAAGGATCGCGAGGCCGCCGGCTTCCACCACCCGGATATGCTCCTCGGCGCAGATCCCCTTCGCCCGCTCCAGCGCGTCGTGGCGCTGGTCGTCCGTGGCCTCTTCGGGCACGATGCCGCGGTCTCGCAGCAGGTCGTCCACGAGCGCCGTGGGGTTGCCGCCGAGCACGATGTCGGTGCCGCGGCCTGCCATGTTGGTGGCGATGGTCACGGCGCCCAGACGTCCGGCCTGCGCGATGATGTGCGCCTCGGACTCGTGGAACTTGGCGTTGAGAACCTTATGAGTGATGCCGCGCTTCTCAAGCAGTCGCGAGAGCTTCTCGGAGTTCTCGATGGAGATGGTGCCCACCAGGCACGGCTGCCCCGCCTCGTGACGCTCGGCGATATGCTCGACCACAGACTTGAACTTGCCGGTGACGTTGCGGTAGATCTCGTCGTTGCGGTCGTCGCGGACCATAGGCTGGTTGGTGGGGATCATGAGCACCGGCAGCTTGTAGATCTCGCGGAACTCGGCGTCCTCGGTGATGGCCGTGCCGGTCATGCCGGACAGCTTGGAGTACATACGGAAGTAGTTCTGAAGGGTGATGGTGGCGAGCGTCTGATTCTCCTCCTGGACGTGCACGTGCTCCTTGGCCTCGAGGGCCTGGTGCAGGCCCTCGGAGTAGCGGCGACCGTACATGAGGCGACCCGTGAACTCGTCGACGATCAGTATCTCGCCATCCTTGACCACGTATTCGACGTCCTTGTGGTACATGAACTGCGCCCTCAGCGCCTGCTGCAGATGGTTGACCAGCTGGCCCGAGGGATCCATGTAGATGTCCTCGATGCCCATCAGCTGCTCGACTTTGTGAAGGCCGTCCTCGCTGGCGGCGATGGTGTGCTTCGCCTCGTCCATGTCGAAATCCACGCCGTCTTTCAGGCGAGGGATGATCTTGGCGAACTGCTTGTACACGTCGGTGGACTTGGTGCCGGCCCCTGAGATGATGAGCGGCGTGCGCGCCTCGTCGATCAGGATCGAGTCGACCTCGTCGACGATGGCGAAGGAGTGGCCGCGCTGCACCCGCTCCTCGGGAACGACGACCATGTTGTCGCGAAGGTAGTCGAAGCCGAACTCGGCATTGGTGCCGTACGTGATGTCGGCCTGGTACGCGGGGACACGAACGGATGGGTCCATCTGCGACTGGATGATGCCGACGGTCATGCCCAGGAAGTTGTAGACCTGTCCCATCCACTCGCTGTCGCGCTTGGCCAGGTAGTCGTTGACGGTGACGACGTGGACCCCTTCGCCCTTCAGCGCGTTGAGGTAGCCGGCGAGCGTGGCTACAAGGGTCTTGCCCTCGCCCGTCTTCATCTCGGCGATCATGCCCCGGTGCAGGACCATGCCGCCGATGAGCTGCACGTCGAAGTGGCGCAGGCCGATGGAGCGGCGAGCGCCTTCGCGGCAGACCGCGAACGCCTCGGGCGCGATGTGGTCGAGCTCCTCGCCGCCGGCGACGCGCTCCTTGAACTCGACGGTCTTTGCGCGAAGCTGCTCGTCGGTGAGCGCGGAGATCTCCGGCTCCATGGCGTTGACGGCTTTCACGACGGAATCGAACTGTCTGAGCTGCCGGCCCTCACCCATGGTGAGGAGTCTCGTCAGGATGTTGGCCATAGGGAAACCTGCTCGTGGTAGTGGCGGATTCGTGCGAAGACGGAGCACGTCGATTCTAGCACAGGGCATGCCGCCCACCGGGCGCGCTGAGCGACGTTGCCCAACGTCCATACCCGCTTTGATGCGGCGGTAGTGCGCCTTTGCGGACCGAGGGCGTCGAGTGCGAGGTCGGCGGTCGACCGTGTCGGCGGTGGCCCCTCGCTTGCTCCAGCGGGTAGACTTACCAGCGACGCGGCAAGCGACCGGCATGGGCCCATGCGGCCGCGGTGGAGACAGGGGACCAAGGCCAGATGGAAGACCGTCACGAGCGCGAGAACGCACGCCGGCCCGCCACGCGCGGACGTGGACGCCGTCGGGGCGCCAGAAGGATCGCCGCGGCATGGGCGGTACTGCTGGTACTGGTGGCGGGGGTGGCCATCGGCGTCTTCCTGGTTGTCCGCGGAATCACGTCAAAGCCGACGACGCCTGCAAAGACGCCGACTGCCAAGTCCGCGAGCAGCACGGCGGACCCGTACGCAGCCCCCGATGGCACCACTCCCCCGGTGGACACGGCGGCGGCAGAAGCCTCGACCGCGGGCGCGGTGGCAGTCGTGCCCACAGGAAACGCAGCGGCGGCAGCAGCCGTCCGCTTTCCGAATCCCCCGGCGATCGCGCCCCATTCCGTCTCGGGACTTCACCCCAAGCACAAGTACGTGGCCATCACTCTCGACGACGGCGTGCCGTTCGACACGCGCATCCTGGACATGTTCGAGGCACGTGGCTGGACCGCCACGACGTTCCTGCTGGGCAGCATGGTCACGTCTCAGCCCAAGCTCGTGGAGCGGCTGAAGGCCGACGGCTTCGAGATCGCCAACCACACGTGGGATCACAAGACCCTGACCAAGCTGTCGGACGCACAGGTCCGCGACGAGCTGTCACGCACACAGGCGGCCATCTCCAAGATCACCGGCAACCAGGCGCCCTATATGCGCCCGCCCGGCGGGGGCACGAACGCCCGCGTCAAGAGCATCGCGGGGTCGATGGGCTACAACATCGTGCTGTGGAACAAGTCGTTTGCTGACACGAGCGGCTCGGCCACTCCGCAGCAGTGCGCGGCCAACGCGCTGAAGAACCTGCAGCCCGGCGACATCATCCTGTGCCACTGGGGACGCCCCGCCACGTACGGTGCGATGCAGATCCTGCTGCCGGAGTTGGAGCGGCGCGGGTACCGGGTGGTCACGGTGAGCGAACTGGTGGCGGACTCGAAATAGGGGACCGGCGGGATTCGGCACACGGACGAAGGGCCGGGTGCCTTCCGGCACCCGGCCCTGACCGACTTGGAAGATGGCCCCTCGGGTCCGAACGATCCGAGTGCGCCGGAAGCTCTTCCGAGTGCCCCTCAGGAGTCTCCCTCTCCTCACCGTCCGAGCTGTGCGCCCGTTCCGTCCGAGATGTCCTCGCTCAGACGACCCGACGAACCCGCTCCTCTGCCGGTCACCCCTTGCGGGATGACACGACTCTACAGGTGCGGCCTTACCGGAACCTTACCAAGTGGGTGACCTTGAAAGAAATTCTCGCGCTTGTCATCCGCGCGTCTCCCAAGGCTCCACTGCGACTCCTCATCCGGGCACTCCATCGCCAGAACGTGCTGATAGAGCTTGTTCGTCTCAGCTGACGGATCGATTCCCAAGTCGTCCGTAAGGCGGTCCCGGCAGTTGAGGTAGGTCTCTATCGCCGCGCTGCGCTGGCCCTCCGAGATCTGGTGCCGCAGAACGGATTGGTAGAGGTCTTCACGCCACGGATCGTGCACCAGAGCCTGCCTGATGACCTGCACGGCCTCCGGGACGTCGCCCTCCGCCTCCAGCAGCACGGCAAGCCTGAGCGCGGCGTCGGAGTATTCGTGCTTGCAGCGGTCGCGGGCGGAGCGGAACCAATCGTCGTAGATGTCGCCGGGCAGGAGTTCTCCGCTATAGATCGCCATAACCTCTCGGTAGGCCGCGATGGCCGCTGGTGCGTCATTCTCGTGGTCCGCCTTCTTACCTTCGATGAGTTTGTCCTCGAACGCGTCGAGATCGGTCGTCACGTTGGGGCGGATCAGGTGGCAGACGGTCCCGACCCTCTCCACGTACGGGCAGGGCTCCCCTCGCAGGAGTTTCGGCGAGAGCGCGTGCTTCATCGCACTCCACACGACATAGAGGTTGTTGAGCGCCTTGTCCTCAGGGAATTCCGGCCACAGGTAGTCGAGGATCTGATCCGTGGGCACATCCCCGCCTCGCCTGACCACGAGCATGGCGAACAGGAGGCGCGCCTTGCGCTTGCGCCAAGCCCTGGACGCGATCGGCCCATCTTGAGTTAGGACCTCCATGCCCCCGAAGAGCTGCACCCGGCACACATTCTCGCGAGGAAGGTCCGAGACACGGCGCCCGCTCCCCTTTCTCCCAAGCAGCCTTTGCGACAGCGCTGCCAGTGGACGCGGATCCAGAACCTCGGAGGCTGCTGCGACAGCCGGTTCGGCGTACGCCGGAAGGATCATCGAGAGCATATGCGAAGGCAGCTCATGAACACCGACCGCCCTCGCCACTACGCCCAGGAGGCGTGGGAACGCCCGGACATACATAGCGATCATCCAGTTGGGACTCTCGCTGCGGATGTAATCGACGTGCTCTGCCAATCGCCCGACCGCAGAGGTTGTATCCCCGCTGCGACAGTCCGCCTCAGCAAGAATCAGGTCAGCCTTCAGATGCAGGTACAACGCGCCGATTTGAGCGACTTCGTCGTGGATGCGCTGAGACTCGCGGACTGCCGGGACGACATCGCCGAGCGCGAGAAGGGAGGCAGCACGTTCGAGGTGCACCAGGCTGCTCAGGATGGGGCCCAGTTTCGGGGTCATGAGGGGGATGACCGATTCGACCTGCCGAAGAGCCTCATCGAAGTCACCGAGGGCCCGGGCAAGTACGGCGGCGTATGCAGCGTTGATGGCCGCCGATGTGAACTCCCCGAGCTCCAGGAGTTGGGAGGTCATCGAGCCGTACGAATCCGCTTCCGGACCAAACCGACCGCTGGTGACAGCGATGCCAGCGAGGGTGGATAAGTCACCGCAATGTTGCGACTCTGCTCCTACTTGGTCGCAGAGCAACAGCGATTCTTGCGTAAATCCGTGCGAAGTGCGCAGTCTTCCCAGTTCCAAGGCGGATGCGCCGGCGTTGCCGAGTGCAAGGAGCCGGACCGCCACAGAGCGGTCTGCTCGTAGCGCGGTCATCAGCTCAGCAAGAGCTCCAGCATGGTCTCCCACAACTGACCCAAGTACCGCGCCCTTGAGTACGTGAATCCTAGCTAGGGAGCCAGGCTTTCCCTCCGAGGGGCTGGCCTCTTCTTCGGCTTGAGCGAAATGCTCGAACGCGCTTGAAACGTCACCGGCAAAGCTCGCAGCAAGTCCCGCGTATGCGTGTGCCACAGCACGGTCCTTGGGCGCGAGCGATTGCGGCTCTTCGAGCGCGATTTCCATGTTCTTCCGAACACCCGCAAAGTCGCCGGATGACAGACAGAGCCTCGCGTGCATGAAGTGGGCAGCAGCGACCGACTGTCCGTCTTGCCGGTGTTCGGCAAGTGCCAGCGCAAGGTCGACGCAGAGCCGGGCTTCTTCCATACGGCTTGTCGCGGAGCGCAGGTGCGCACGAGTCATCAGTAGGCGAGGACTACCGACAACGAGTTCCGGCCCAATCATCTCCAGGGCAGACGTGACGATGCCTCGATACCCCTGCTCGACAAGTTCCGCGCCCCATCGTTCTGCAAATTCTTGGAGAGCTGGGACATCCTCAGCACGGTGGAACAAAGCTAGGGCGCGATCTGTCTCACCACGTTCTGCGAGCAGATGCCCGGCGCGTCGTACCGTGTCCGCGCCCAATGCCCTCAAGTTCGCCTTGGAGCCGAAGCACTCCCGGGCCAGATCGTGAACGTCAAACTCCGTGGTGCCTTCGAGACTCAGCCGAACAAGGGGAAGGGTCGTTCCTAGGACAGCGAGATCAACAGAAGAACGACTGCAGCCGAGGATCCATGCAACGTCATCCACGGTTCCATGCCCCAGCATCGCCAGAATCGCAAGCTGTGCGCACTGGCCAGGACTCAGTTGCGTCTCGGCGAGGTGGCGAAGCAGCGCGATTACACCCGAAGGCGCGCCTGAGGAGTGGTGGCCCGGGGCCCTGACCGAGCGCGTTCTCGCAAGAACGGAGAGCAGTGCCGGCTGTCCAGAGCCTGCAGTGAGCAGACCCTCCGTCTCCTCCGGTGAAAGCTCGTCCACCAGTGAAGTCAGCAGTTCGGTCGCCTCGAGTCGATCGAACACCAAGTCGGGTGACTCGATCAGTGTGCAGACGTGACCTAGGCTGGCAGGGGGCTCGAGATCCCTCGCGGTGACAACAACGTGCGTCATAGGTCGCTGTGCGCTCATGAGGTACCCGATGGTGGACGAGTAGTCGTCACACCCCACCAAGCGCAGTCCGTCAAGTACGAGGCAGATCCTAGACGATTCGCTGCCAACGTAGTCCAACCAGGCCTCCGCGAGACTGGGCGGCGCCTCAGCCAACCGGTTGACGCGAGGTGCGGTGGTCGAAGGATCCGTTGTGCAAAGCGACGCCGCGATAGCCCGTTCCAGATCAGCAGGTCGCATGACCTCGTCGTTGAAACGAATCCACACGGCGCGGTCGAATACATCCGAGGCCGCGAACTGCGAAGCAAGCACGCTCTTCCCATAGCCGCCAGGAGCACAAATGAAGACCAGTCGCGGCAAGAGCCTGAGCAGCGCCGAACACTGCCGATCGCGACGAATGACCGGCCCGAAGTC